>NZ_JARVSO010000012.1:0-137806 GCF_030209155.1 Pseudomonas sp. fls2-241-TYG-175
CGGACGCGGAGCGTCCTGGGAGGCATTCCCACGCAGAGCGTAGGAACGATCATCAATCAGGGACGCGGAGCGTCCCATTGGGTCTGATCACCTGGACGTTTCGGTTGATACCTTGGTCGTCCTCACTCAGCGCAACTGATCCCGGTAGGGCAGGTCCGGCCCGACCCGTGTGCAGGTCAGCGCCGCTGCACTCGCTGCAAAATCCAGCATCTGGTCCAGCGTGTCCTTCGTAAGCTCAGACAGCGCCTTTGGCGTATCCAGCTGGCGTTCAGTCAGAAAGGTCAGGAGTGCTGCCTGGAATGTATCGCCTGCGCCCACCGTGTCCACCGTCACGACGTTCTTTGCCGGGATCGACCAGGTGCCGTGCTCGCGGGTGAAGATGCTTGCGCCCTGCGTGCCACGGGTCACGATCACCAGGTGCGTGTGCCGGTTCAGCCAGCCTTTTGCAATGGTTTCGGGGTCGCGGTCGGGATACAACAGGTGCAGGTCTTCATCGCTGACCTTGATCATGTGCGCATGCTCGGCGAATGCCGCGATCTGGGAGCGCCAGCGTTCAATGTCCGGTGCCGGATTGAGGCGTACGTTCGGGTCCAGCGAAATCAGGCGTTTGCCGCTTTCCCTGGCGACGAGGGCCAGCAGCGTATCGGCAATCGGCTGCACCACCAGCGAGAACGAGCCGACATGAATACCCCGTACCTTATCGTCGAGTCTGGGCAAATGTTCCAGGCGTAACTGGCGATCGGCGCACCCGTCGCCTCTGAAACTGTAGGTGGGCGAACCGTCGGCGCCGACCGCTACCATGGCCAGCGTGGTGGGCGCATCGAATTCAATCAGATGCTCGGCACCGACCTGTTCGTCATCGAGCACAGCGCGCAGGCGGCGACCCAGGTAATCCGTCGACAGGCCGGCAAACAGGGCAGATTCCACACCCAGTCTGCGCAGGCCTATGGCAACGTTGAAGGGCGAGCCGCCGGCGATGGCGTCAAACCCCAGCTTATTGAGCGCGCTGCCAGTGTCGGCGCGGGTGAAAATATCGAACAGGGCTTCGCCGCAAACCAGAAACATAGGTGCTCCATGAAAAAGGCAGGTTCAAACTGCTCGTAATTGATCTTGGTAGTGCTGGTAGACCTGTTGATAGGCGACGACGTTCTGCGCAATCGGTCGTGTCTCGCTGGCAGCGTCCAGGCTCACGCAACGCTCGCACAGGTCCTGCAGGCTGTCGGGTTGACCTTTGGCCGTCGACCAGCACCACGCCGCCTGAATCGCCGCGCCCAGCGCAGCGGCCTCTGCCAAGCGTGTGCAGACCACTGGCGTATCCATGATGTCGGCCACGATCTGCCGCCATACCGGACTTTTCGAGCCACCGCCGATCAGGCGGATGCTCTCGCTTTTGATGCCGCTGGCGCGCAGCAGATCAAGCCCGTAGCGCAGACCGAACGTCGTGCCTTCCACCACCGCCCGACACAGGTTGGCCTGGCTCAGATTGGTGCTGTCCAGACCGCGAATGCTGCCGGTGGCATCGGGCAGGGCGGGGACGCGTTCGCCGTTCAGGAACGGCAGCATCAGCACGCCTTCAGCGCCGATCGGCGCGCTGGCAACGGCGGTATTGAACGCCGCGATGTCCAGCGCAAACAGCTCGCGGATGGCCGTCGTGGCGTTGGTCAGGTTCATGGTGCAGATCAGCGGCAGCCAGCCGCCGGACGACGAGCAGAAGGTCGCAACCGAGCCGTGCTCGCTGACCGCAGGCTGATCGGCGAACGCGTACACCGTGCCGGAAGAACCCAGGCTCATGGTGATCAACCCCGGCTGGATATTGCCGGTGCCAATCGCCCCCATCATGTTGTCACCGCCGCCGCTAGACACCAGGGCCTGCGGGTTCAGATCCAGCAGTTGGGCAATCTCGGGCCGCAATGTGCCAACCGCCTGTTCAGCGTCCAGCAACTGCGGCAGTGCCTTTTCAAGGCGTCCGCTCGGGTCGATATGGGCCAGCAACGGCAAATCCCATTCGCGCGTGCGCACATTGAAATAACCGGTGCCCGAGGCATCGCCGTAGTCGGTGCAGCAGCGGCCGGTCAGCCAGTAGTTCAGGTAGTCGTGGGGCAGCAGGATCCTGTCGATCTGCTCGAACAGTTCCGGGTGTTGCTCCTTGGTCCACAACAGCTTTGACACCGTGTAGCCCGGCGCGATGACCAGTCCCAAGCGCTCCAGTGAGCCTTTTTCGCCGCCCAGATGGTCCAGCAGACGTTGATTTTCCGGAGCGCTTTCGGTGTCACACCAAAGCTTGGCCGGACGCAGCACCTGGCCCTGCGCGTCGAGCAGGACCAAGCCGTGCTGCTGTCCGGAGATGCCGATGCCGTTCACATCCTGTCCTGAAACACCGGACTGAGCGAGCGCTTCGCCGACCGCGTGCTGCAGGGCTGTGAGCCATTGCTGGACGTCCTGCTCGCGCCGTCCGTGATGATCACTGATCAGGCTGTGGGGGGCCGAGCCTTCGCCCAGCACGCGACCTGTCTGTGTATCGAGCAGCAAAGCTTTGGTGCCTTGGGTGCCGCAATCGATTCCAAGAAACATGGGTGTCCCTCAGAGGCTCTTGGCCAGTAGTTTTTCCAGGGTACCGCTGACGCCCAGCGTGCGCAGATCGGCCAGGTTCTGCTCGAACGCCGCCACGAAGGGTGCAGACTGCGCAATGGCCAGGCCGAAGATTTCCTCGACCTGCAGCAGGCGTTCGGTGATCAATGCATCGTCGGCAACCAGACCTTTGCAGAAATCGGCGCGTGGGTCAGGAATGCTGTAAACCGCGCCGTTTTCATCCTTGCCCTTGAGGTACAGGGCCCAGGCGGCGACCACGAGCGAAGCCCGTTCCAGATTGCCCTGATCGACGATCAGCCGGTTGATGGTCGGAATCGTGAATTTAGGGAATTTCGACGAGCCATCCGAGCAGACCCGCTCCAACTGGTCGGCAATCGCCTGATTGGAGAAACGCTCGATCAGCGTGTCCTTGTAGCCTTCCAGATCGATGCCGGGCACCGATGCCAGTTGCGGCGTGACGTCGAGGTCCATGTAGGCGCGGATGTAACGCACGAACAGCGGATCGTTCATGGTCTCGTGTACAAACCGATAGCCCTTGAGAAAGCCCAGATAGGTCAGGGCCAGATGGCTGCCGTTGAGCAGCTTGATCTTCATTTCCTCGTAAGGCGTCACGTCATCGGTGAACTGCACGCCGACCTTTTCCCAGGCTGGCCTGCCGTTGACGAACTTGTCTTCCAGCACCCATTGCACGAACGGTTCGCAGACCACTGGCCAGGCGTCGTCGATGTGCTTCTCGTCGGCCAGCTTCAATCGGTGAGCGGCGCTGGTCATCGGCGTGATGCGGTCAACCATCGCGTTGGGAAAACTGACGTTGTCAGCAATCCAGTCGTGCAGATCGGCGTCGCGCTGGGCGGCGAAGGCCAGCAGCGCCTTGCGTGTGACCGCGCCGTTGTGCGGCAGGTTATCGCAGGACATCAGCGTGAACGCGGGCGTGCCTTCGGCGCGGCGGCGGGCGAGTGCGGCGCACAGGAAGCCGAACACGGTTTTCGGTGTGGCGGGATTGGCAAGGTCATGCTGAATCTGCGGCAGGTGGGTCATGAACTGACCGTTGCTGTCGTCGATGCAGTAGCCGCCTTCGGTGATGGTCAGCGACACGATACGGATGTCCGGGCTGGCCAGTTTGTCGATCAGCGCCTGCGGACTGTCCTCTGCCAGCAGCATGCCGCTGATCGAGGCGATGACGCGTGTCTTGGTGTCCGGCGTGTCGCCCAGTTCATAGAGCGTGTACAGGTAATCCTGCTGCGCGAGGGCGTCGCGCACCGCGCGGTCATCGGGACGCAGCCCGACACCGCAGATGCTCCAGTTCAGACCTTCGCCGGTGTTCATCAGCGCATCGGTGTAAAACGCCTGATGGGCGCGGTGGAAACCGCCGACCCCGATGTGCGCGATGCCCTGACGGGTGTCGGTCGCGGAATAGGCCGGTACGTCGATGTCGGCACCCAGGCGCGACAGGTTCTGTTTGTTCAATTTCATGACAGGACTCTCCAGGACTCAGGCGGCAGCGGTCTGCAGGGCTTTGGGGATCACCAGACCATCAGCGTCAAACAGGTGGCAGTGGGCACTGTCCAGGTGCAGGTGCAGCGTCTCGCCATACTGGCTGGCCAGATCACCGCGAATACGCATGGTCAGCGCCTCTCCCGAGCGGGTGCGCACGTGGCAGAACGTGTCGCTGCCCAGGCGTTCGCTGACATCGGCAATTACCTGCAACTGGCAATCGCCGCTCTGGGCGATGTCCAGGTGTTCGGGGCGGATGCCCAGCGTCACCGGAGCGCCGACCGCCAGCCCCGCGCGGCTGACCGGCATGCTGACCGTGGTGCCCGCGTCCAGCTCGACCTGGTAACTGCCGCTGTCGATCCGGCTGATCTTGCCCTTGAGGAAGCCCATTTTGGGCGTGCCGAGAAAGCCTGCCACGAACAGGTTGGCCGGGTGGTGGTACAGGTCCAGCGGAGAGCCGACCTGTTCGACCTTGCCGCCGTTGAGCACCACCACCTTGTCGGCCAGAGTCATCGCCTCAACCTGATCGTGGGTCACGTAAATCATGGTTGCCTGCAGCTCCTTGTGCAGGCGCGACAGCTCCAGACGGGTCTGCACGCGAAGCGCGGCGTCGAGGTTGGAGAGCGGTTCGTCGAACAGGAATATCTTGGGGTTACGCACGATGGCGCGGCCAATCGCGACCCGCTGACGCTGACCGCCGGACAGTTGCTTGGGTTTGCGCTCAAGCAGCGGTCCCAGCTCCAGGATCCGGGCGGCCTCATCGACTTTCTTTTTGATCTCGTCCTTGTTGCCGCCAGCCAGATCCAGCGCGAACGACAGGTTCTTGCCGACGGTCATGTGCGGGTACAGCGCGTAGGTCTGGAACACCATCGCCAGGTCGCGCTTGGCCGGGGTCACCTGGGTGATGTCGCGGCCATCGAGCTCGATGGTGCCGGAGGTCACTTCTTCCAGGCCTGCGATCAGGCGCAGCAGGGTGGATTTGCCGCAGCCCGACGGACCGACGAAAACTACGAATTCACGGTCTTTCACATCCAGGTCGATGCCCTTGATGATCTGGTGACCGTCGAAGCCTTTTTGCAGATTTCTGATGCTGAGGTTAGCCATGATGGACTCCTTTTATTCTGTAGGCCGGGGCTATTTGACGGCGCCGAACGAAAGACCGCGAACCAGTTGTTTCTGGCTGATCCAGCCGAAGATCAGGATCGGCGCGCATGCCAGCGTCGAGACAGCCGACAGCTTGGCCCAGAACAGCCCTTCGGGACTTGAGTAGGATGCGATCAGCGCAGTGAGTGGCGCAGCGGCAGACGAGGTGAGGTTCAGGGACCAGAACGCTTCGTTCCAGCACAGGATCAGCGAAAGCAGTGCAGTGGAGGCCAGGCCGCCCTTGCAGATCGGCATCAGCACGCGAAAGATTTCCTGACGGGTACTGGCACCGTCCAGGCGCGAAGCTTCGAGAATTTCGCCCGGAATGTCCTTGAAGTAGGTGTAGATCATCCAGACCACGATCGGCAGGTTGATCAGCGTATAGATGATGATTAGCGCCAGCCGCGAGTCCAGCAGGCCGAAGGTCTTGGCCAGCAGGTAGATCGGCATCAGCACGCCCACGGGCGGCAGCATTTTGGTGGAGAGCATCCACAGCAGCGTGCTGCGGGTACGCTTGGTTTCGAAGAACGCCATCGAGTAGGCCGCCGGAATGGCCACCAACATGCTCAGGATCGTCGCGCTGAACGAGATCAGCACCGAGTTCCAGGCGAAGTGGAAGTAGTCACTGCGCTCCTGAATGTGCAGGTAGTTTTCCAGCGTCGGCGTGAAAAACAACTGCGGCGGCGTGGCGAAGGCGTCGATCTCGGTCTTGAAGCTGGTCAGGACCATCCAGAAGATCGGGAAGAAGATCAGCGCGGCGATGAGCCAGGACAACGTCCCGAGCAACAGGCTTTGCAGGCGGCGTGATTGTTTGAGCGTCATCATGGCAAGGCCCTCATGACTTGTCGGTGAGGTTTTTGCCGATCATCCGGATCAGGATGATCGCTGCGATGTTGGCGATGACCACGGCGATCAGTCCGCCCGCTGACGCCATGCCGACGTCGAACTGCAGCAGCGCCTGGATGTAGATCAGGTAGGCCAGGTTGGTCGAGGCGAAACCCGGACCGCCGTTGGTGGTGGTGAAGATTTCAGCGAACACCGACAGCAGGAAGATGGTTTCGATCATCACCACGACCGCAATCGGGCGCGCCAGGTGCGGCAGGGTCAGGTGCCAGAAGATCGCAATCGGGCCTGCGCCGTCGAGACGTGCCGCTTCCTTCTGTTCCTGATCCAGCGACTGCATGGCGGTCATCAGAATCAGGATGGCGAACGGCAGCCACTGCCAGGACACAATGATAATGATCGACAGCATCGGGTAATGGGCGAACCAGTCGATGGGCTCGGCCCCGAAGAACTTCCACACCGCCGCCAGCACGCCGGAAACCGGGTGGAAAATCAGGTTTTTCCAGATCAGCGCGCTGACCGTCGGCATGATGAAGAAGGGTGAGATCAACAGCACCCGCACGATTCCGCGACCGAAGAACTCACTGGCTTCCAGCAGCGCCGAGATGAGCACGCCGAGGATCACACTGATCGCCAGCACGCTGCCTACCAGCAGCAGGGTGTTGCCTGCGCCGGGCAGAAAGCCGCTGTCGGTGACGAAGTATTCGAAGTTTTCCAGACCGACGAATTCGTTGTCGCCGGGGGACAGCAGGTTGTAGCGAATCAGCGAGAAATAGATGGTCATGCCCAACGGCACGATCATCCACACCAGCAGCAGCGCGACGGAAGGGCTGACCAGAAACCAGCCCGGTTTGAAACGACGGCTTTTGATCGGGGGCAGTTCGCCGGACGCGTCCGTACGATCAGAAATGGCTGAGGTTTTCATGGGGGCTCCCATCGGATGTCACAGAATCTTGATGCAAGGGCGGGAGAAATGGATCTCCCGTCCTGCAGCGTGCGGTTACTTCTTCGGGTAGCCCGCGCGCTTCATATCGCGCTCTGTGGAGGTTTGCGCGTTTTTCAAGGCGGCGTCGACCGAGGTCTGGCCAATGAGTGCGGCCGAGAACTGCTGGCCGACACTGGTGCCGATGGCCTGGAACTCGGGGATCGTGACCAGCTGGATGCCGACATAAGGCACTGGCTTGAGGGTCGGTGTCTTGGGCGTCACGGCCTTGAGCGATTCCAGCGTGATGTTGGCGAACGGCGCCGCTTTCTTGTACTCATCGCTGTAGGTCGAAGCGCGGGTGCCTGGCGGCACGTTGGAGACGCCATCTTTCTCGGCCACGAGCGCGGCGTATTCTTTAGAGGTCGCCCACTGGGTGAACTCGGCGGCGTCCTTGGCATTCTTGGCGCTGGCTGGAATGGCCAGAGACCACGAATAGATCCAGGATGAACCCTTGTCGGTCACTTCATGCGGCGCGTAGGTGAAGCCGACGGTATCGGCAACCTTGCTTTGAGTCTTGTCGGTCACGAAGGAACCGGCCACGCTGGCGTCCACCCAGATGGCGCACTTGCCGCTGTTGAACAGCGCGAGGTTTTCGTTGAAGCCGTTGCTCGACGCGCCCGGCGGGCCGGATTGCTTCATGGTGTTGACGTAGAAATTCAGCGCGTTCTTCCATTCGGGCTGATCGAACTGCGGTTTCCACTGCTCATCGAACCAGCGCGCACCAAACGAGTTGGCCACGGTGGTGATCAGCGCCATGTTCTCGCCCCAGCCGGCCTTGCCGCGCAGGCAGATACCGTACTGTTCCTTGGATTTGTCAGTCAGCTTGCCGGCGAACTCGGCGATCTGGGTCCAGGTCGGACGCTCGGGCATGGTCAGGCCTGCCTTTTCGAACAGGTCCTTGCGGTAGTAGGTGATCGAGCTTTCTGCATAGAACGGCAGGGCGAACAGCTTACCGTCGACCGACAGACCGTCACGCACCGAAGGGAACACGTCATCGAGTTCGTAGCTGGCGGGCAGGTCTTTCATTTCCTGCAGCCAACCCTTGGCACCCCACAGTGAGGCTTCGTACATGCCGATGGTCAGTACGTCGAACTGACCGCCCTTGGTGGCGATGTCAGTGGTCAGGCGCTGACGCAGGACGTTTTCTTCAAGCACCACCCAGTTGAGTTTGATGTCCGGGTGCTTTTCTTCGAAGGTCTTGGAGAGGCGCTGCATGCGGATCATGTCGCTGTTGTTGACCGTGGCGATGGTCACGGTTCCGGCAGTGGCGGTGCCACTGACCATGAAACAGGTGCTGAGGACGGTACTGGCAAGCAGAACTTTTGCTGAGGTCTTCATTGATCACTCCTCTTCCACGCCCAGAGAGCTGCAGAAGGCAGGTTATTGTTTTTGTCTCTTCCGGAGGAAGGAAGATGTGCACTGATTACAACGGCGTTCGCGATGAAAGACAAATCCTGCACCGCACTGCCACTGATACTTTTTTGCAGTGAGTCTGCAAGCGTGCCTGCGCCGCGAACGCCCAGTCACAGGCGTTGGCGATGTTTGAGCGTAGACGATGGGCGAGGAGGCGGGGCGAATCAGTACAGGTTTTGTTCGGTCAGACGCTGGACGGCCAGGCGCCGGTAATGTGACGGCGTCATGCCCTTGAGTTGCTGGAAACGCCGGTTGAAGTTGGAAATGTTGTTGAAGCCGGACTCGAAGCACACGTCGGTCACAGGCTTGTCGCCATCGGCCAGCAGCTCGCAGGATTTGCTGATACGCAGGCGATTGACGAACTCCACGAAGCAACGGCCAGTGGCCTGCTTGAAGACTCTGGAGAAATACGTAGGCTTCATGCCCAGGTACTCGGCGACTTCTT
The DNA here is from genome assembly GCF_030209155.1 of Pseudomonas sp. fls2-241-TYG-175. Lineage (NCBI taxonomy): Bacteria > Pseudomonadati > Pseudomonadota > Gammaproteobacteria > Pseudomonadales > Pseudomonadaceae > Pseudomonas > Pseudomonas sp. fls2-241-TYG-175. The sequence goes on from NZ_JARVSO010000012.1 coordinate 8,913, forward strand.
CCAGCGGCAATTCCCGGCTGTAGTTGGCGAAGATGTAATCCACCGCCCGGTTGGTGCGGTCGACGCTGTGCTCGTCCGCCGAATGAGTGACCGCCGTACCGGAGAGCAACTGATAATCATCGCTGGCCGCCAGCAGTTCCAGCAGGATGAAGAAATGACCCAGACGGGTGATGCCATTGGAGTCGGCGATTCGCTGCATCAGTCTCATGGCCTGGCGAATCGTGCGCTTGCAGCGAAACTCGATACCGTAACGGGCACGCTCCAGCAGCGGCGCCAGGGTTCTGAGTTCGGCGAAGACCTGATTGCCGCTTTCCAGCAGCTCGTCGGTGAAGTTGACCAGCATGTCGCGCTTGGGCACGACCTCGTCTTCATCGATCTGGCTGATCCAGTTGTGCGGCAGGTTGGGGCCGGTCAGGAACAGGCTGGCCGGGTTGAAGTTGCCGATGTAATCACCCACGAAGACCTTGCCGGAACTGGCGACGATCAGGTGCAACTCGTATTCCTTGTGAAAGTGCCAGCGCACCAGCGGGCAGGGAAAACCGTGCTCGCGATAAATGATCGACAGGCCGTTATGGTCGTCCATCAATTCATAGGAAGGATCCGCAATTCTTGTTGTTTTACTCATGGCGTGGCCGTTTGCAGTGGTTGCCAGGGCGTTAATGTGCCTCATTTTTCAGATCATTGCCCGACCGACGCCGAAAAAACGCTTAGGATCAGTCACTCTTCACAGCAGTCATTGCAGGAGCGGGACGCGATGAAACAGATTCTTCTGATCGGCATGGGGGCCGGCGATCCCGAGCAGATCACGGTTCAGGCTATCAATGCCCTGAACCGGACGAACGCAGTGTTCCTGCTCGACAAGGGCTACGCCGACGACGATCTGCTGCAGTCGCGCAAGGCGATGTGTGAGCGCTACATCACTCACACCGACTATCGGCTGGTGCAGGTCCAGGACCCGCGCCGCGAAGACGATCCCAGCGGCTATGAACGCGGCGTCGAGCATTGGCACGAGCAGCGCGCCATCCTGTTCGAGCGCCTGATCGCCGATGAGCTTGGCAAGGACGAGACAGGCGCGTTTCTGGTCTGGGGTGATCCTGCGCTGTACGACAGCACCCTGCGTATTCTCGACCGGGTGCTGGCGCGGGGCAGGGAAGTCTTTGAGTATCAGGTCATTCCCGGCATCACCAGCGTGCAGGCGCTGGTCGCCAGTCATCGCATACCGCTGAACCGCATAGGCGAACCGGTGCTGATCACCACAGGCCGTCGCCTCGCAGCGAGTCTGGATGATGCACCGGACAACGCGGTGGTGATGCTCGACGCCCATTGCACGTTTGATCGTTTCATCGGCAAAGGGCTGGATATCTACTGGGGCGCCTACCTGGGCACCCCGGACGAGATACGGGTGTCAGGCAGGCTCGATGATGTGTGCGAGCAAATCAAACAACTGCGCGCCGAGGCGCGGCAGCGCAAGGGTTGGGTGATGGATACGTATCTGTTGCGCAGACCGTGTTCCTCGACGGAGACCACAGACTGACCGTTCAAGGAACAACAGCCTTCAGGCCCTGAATCGCGCGGATTGCGTCATCAACCGTTTCCACCAGGGACCTTTCTCGGGCGCTGAGTGTGAAGCTGTCTGCACCTGAACCAGTTCAGGCACGTCGCGCAGTCTGATCCACAGATCGTCGTGCCACTGCAGTGTGCTCAGCGGGCGCCCTTGCCAGCGCATCTGGCAGGATTCCGGATGGTCAAAATCTTCGCGATGCCGGGCGTGCAAGGCAGGCAGCACGTCCTGAACCAGCCACTGACGCAGGGCACGGTTCTCGGGGACGTAATGGTGGACGAGCATGGCGAACACAGCTGATTCGCTGAGCAACAGGCAGCGTTCCCACTGCTGGTGGGTCTGCAGCCACGCCGTGCGGGACTGATCGGCATCGAGCTTCAGCGTAGAGCGCTCGTCCAGGCGCTTGCCCATGAGGCGGGCAAGGTCTGACAGCGGAAACCAGGCCTGAGCACCGATCATGACGGCGCGCAGCATGCGGTGATGGCGGATGAAGACCGTGGGTTCGAGATAGTCGGTGCAAGGGGAGGCGGGGTGTGGCAGGTCCATGAGTGAAAGCTCCTTTGAGTAAAAGAGCTGCCCGGCGTCGTCAAACGCGGTGGGTGGCAGCTGTGCGAAGGTTGACGAACCGGCCTTCACTCAAGCACACCGGCAGACCCGAAGGTCTCCGACGCACAGCCGCCATGAAGTCACCTTGAACACAGGAAGTGCAAAGGCAACATGCAGCGCGATTGCGAATGAAGGTTCGGATCGTCAAATCCGGTCACTGTTCTGCAGCGACGGCGCACCTTAAAGCCGCAAATCGACACGCGCAAGCGGTCAGGATTTTCTCGGAAACTTCATACGAGGGAAAGGGAATTGTCGCTATTACCAGATCGCATTCGGGCCGCTATACAGGCCTGAAGCACTGAAGGGATGAGCGCCGATATCAAGCGCATTGGCATTGGCATTGGCAGGCACCCGGCCTCTCTGGACGAAATGTGCAGACCGTGGGGAAAAATACATGGATTCTATAACTGAACAAGATATTGCGAAGGCTGAAGGGCGTATGAACGAGCGCCTGAAAACAGGCCCGTACGCTGTAGAGGCACATTACGACCGCAGAGTTTCCCGAATCATCATCGTGTTGAATTCAGGCGTGGAATTGGCTATCCCCCCAGGATCGGTCGAAGGGCTCAGTGATGTGCGTCCAGATCAACTGGACAACATTGAAGTCAGCCCGAGCGGGCTTGGGTTACATTTTCCTGAACTGGACGCTGATCTGTATGTGCCAGCGCTGCTGGAAGGTGTCTTGGGCAGTCACTCGTGGATGGCGCGCCAATTGGGTACGAAAGGCGGGGCATGAACTAGGGCACCAAGACTGCAGCGTTCTGGCGCCCTAAGCTCGGGCATAAGCAATGAGGTCCATGTCGTCAGACGTGGCAGTAGCACTCAAACCTTACGATTCTTCGCCTCGATCCACTGCGCCATGTACTTGGTGCTCTTGTGGTGATGATGCCGCAACATCGAACCGGTGAAGTTGGCCAGCCGATGGCCTGGCAGATCTCGGCGCAGGGTGTCGATGCGTTCCATCAGGCTGGCGCAGTGCTGTTCGTGGCGGTAACGCGCTTTCAAGAGTGCCCAGCCAGCGGTCTGTGCTTCTGACCACAGCGCTCGACTCTGATACAGGCGGACCGCAGCATCAGCGATCTGCACCGGGTCGGTCTCGATCATTCCGGGCCATGGCAGTCCGCCGCTCATGGCCTCGGCACCGATCGGTGTCGTGACCGATGGTGTCCCGCACAGCATGGCGTCGATGAGCTTGCCTTTGATACCCGCACCGAAGCGCAAGGGTGCCAGGCATACACGTGCGCTGGACATGACCTGAAGCGCATCCTCGGCCCAGTTCATGATGTGGAAACCTTGCGCCCCGTTGTGCAACGCCGTCGCCTTGGGCGGTGTGTAGGCACCGTAGATATGCAGTTGCGCCTGAGGAAGCTGCTGGCGAATCAGCGGCCAGATGGCGTTTTTCATCCAGAGCACCGCATCCCAGTTCGGGGCGTGGCGAAAGTTGCCGATACTCAGAAAGTGCGCACGCTGGTCGAACGGCCGGGCGGTCTGTGACGGCTCATCGAGCATCAGCGGGCACCAGTGCAGCAACGATGCAGGCATGCCGAATGATCTGGTCAGCAGATCGATTTCCACGTCCGAGGTCATCAGGTTCAGGTCGCATCGGTACAGCGACGCGATTTCACGCTGGGCCAGATCACCGCCAGCCATCAGGCTGAACAGCTCGGCATCGCACGGCTCGAATAAATCTGAAGGGGCGGTGCCGGACTCGTCGTTCAGCAGGTCTTTCAGCCGTAGATGGCGCGCGTGGCGCAGGCTCTGCAGGTCAGAGGTCTCCAGCACCCGCAATGCGTCGGGGCACTGCTGCTCGACACGCCAGCCGAACTGTTCCTCGATCATGAACTGATCGAACAGCACGACGTCGGGCTGAAGTTCGCCGACGAACGTATCGAAGCTACTGTTGTTGAGTTCGATGCGCACTTCGGCGATGCCCAGGCTGACCAGGTCGGCGCGGTGTTCGCCTTCTGTGGCAGGGCTGGCAAACGTGATCTGCCAGCCATGCTCAAGGAAACAGCGAATCAATTGCATCACATGGCCGCTGGCCGCAGAGGAGCGCGGCTCTGGCCAGACGTAACCGATAATCAGCAGGCGCTGGCTGGTGTTCTCGGCAGAAGGGGAAGGGCTGTCGGGTGCGTCGATATCAATGCTGGTCAAGAACGCTTTTTACCTTGTCGCGCAAATCATCGATGGAGAACGGCTTGCCGATCGAATGCATGCCCGCAGGCACTTCGATGTTTTCCGAGTAACCGCTGGCGAACAGCACCGGCAGTTCCGGGCGCAATGCTCTGGCTTTTTTGGCCAGCTCCGTGCCTTTCAGATCGGGCAGGCCCTGATCGGTCATCATCAGGTCGATGGTTCTTGTTTCATCCTTGATGATTTCAAGCGCCGTCATTGCATCTTCGGCTTCGAGCACGGTGTATTCCAGCTCTTCGAGAACGTCGACGATCAGCATGCGCACGATAGTGTCATCCTCGACCACAAGAATGGTGCTGGTTGCGTCCGGCATGATTGACTCCTTAAAGCCTGAAGATAAAGGTGGTGCAAAGAGCGCAGAACGTTATGCGCCTTGCCGGACATTTCAAGGTCGGTGACCCTGACGTGCCCGCTATTAATACAGTCCCTGTATCAGTAAATAAAATGCATGCAGAAGTTCAATCTGTCGCGGTTCCACGCACACCAGCATAGCAATCTATGGCGTAAGAGCCATGCTTGCTGATGCGCAGGAGCTTATCGCCGATTTATGTGTGAAATTTCAATCCTCTATGTGAGAAATGAGAGTCTTTTTCACGGGTTTACGGCAAACTCTACGGTTTTGATCCAACCGTCAGGGATTTTTCATGAATCGGACGTCTGTTATCGATGAACAACGGTTCCGCAAACTGCTGGGACGTAACGTCGGCCTGCCTTTAGGCGTCGGCGTTTTAAGCGCAGTTTTCTTTATTCTGTTGATCAGCTATCTGTTGTCGGCCATTCAATGGGTCGAGCATACGGATCGGGTCATCAACAACACCAATCGCTCGATGAAGCTGTCCATCGACATGGAAACCGGCATGCGCGGTTTTCTGTTGACCGGCGATCAGCATTTTCTCGACCCTTATGAAGTGGCCAAGCCTTTGCTGACGGCGGAACTGCAAGGGCTTCAGGCATTGGTGGAAGACAATCCGACTCAGCTGGATCGTTTTCGCCGCCTGCTCACCCTGCAGGAAGAGTGGAATGTCTTTGCTCTTGAAATGATCAAGCTGCGCCGCGAAAACGGCGATTATCAGACGCCAGTCCTGGCCGGACGGGGCAAGCGCATCACCGACCAGATCCGTACCGAATACGATCAGGCCGTGGAGATGGAGCAGCAACTGCGCCTGAACCGCAATGCCGAGGTTACCCGCAGTACAGTCATGTCTGTCGCGCTGTACCTGGTCTTCGTCGTTATCGTCAGTGGCATCCTGGCGTGGGTCGGCCGTCGTGACCTGATGACGCTGTCCGACACTTACAGCGAGAACCTCAGGCAGCAGGAAATCAATGCTGAACGCTTGCAGAAGGTGGCGTGGCTGCGCAACGGGCAAAGCGAGCTGGCAGAGCATGTGTTGGGGCAACTGACCTTGGGCATGCTGGGCCGCAATATCCTGCAGTTTCTGGCCCGCTATCTGGGGGCTTCGGTGGCGGCGGTCTATGTGCGTCAGGAACACGGCGGCCTGGTCCGCGTGGCTTCTTATGGTTTTTCCCGCGAACAGGAAGAGCGTGACCAGACCATTCACAGTGACGAAGGTATCGTCGGCCAGGCGGCGCGACAGGATCGTGTCATCACTCTGAAAGACGTGCCCGTCGATTACTTCAAGGTCAGCTCCGGTCTGGGTGACGGCTCGCCACGCAGCGTGATCGTGGTGCCGACCAGCAACGACGATCAGGTCAACGGCGTGATCGAGCTGGGTTTTCTGCACGCGCTGACCGAACAGGATGTCGAATTCCTCGAACTGATCTCCGACAATATCGGCACCTCCATCGAGGCGGCGCGTTATCGCCAGCGTCTGCAGGAAGTGCTGGCCGAGACGCAACAGCTCAACGAAGAGCTGCAGGTGCAGCAGGAAGAGCTGCGTACGGCCAACGAAGAGCTCGAGGAGCAGTCGCGGATTCTCAAGGAGTCCCAGGCGCACCTGGAAACCCAGCAGGCCGAGCTTGAACAGACCAACGAACAGCTGGCCGAGCAGGGCCAGGCGCTGGCCGATCAGCGCGACGCGCTGGATCGCAATAATGAAGAGCTGAATCAGGCACAGGTGGAATTGCAGGCCCGCGCCGATGAGTTGCAGCGCTCCAGCAAATACAAGTCCGAGTTCCTGGCCAACATGTCCCACGAGCTGCGCACGCCGCTCAACAGTTCGCTGATTCTGGCCAAGCTGCTGGCCGAGAACCCGACCGAGAATCTGACTGCCGAGCAGGTCAAATTCGCCGAGTCGATCTATTCGGCGGGCAATGACCTGTTGAACCTGATCAACGACATTCTGGACATTTCCAAGGTCGAGGCCGGCAAGCTGGAGGTGCGGCCGGAAAACAGCAGCGTGTCGCGTCTGGTGGAGGGTTTGCGTGGCCTGTTCCAGCCATTGGCGACCGAGAAGCGTCTGCAGTTCACGGTCGAAATGCAGGCCGGTGCCCCGACCATGCTGTACACCGACCGGCAGCGACTGGAGCAGATTCTCAAGAACCTGCTGTCCAACGCCATCAAGTTCACCGAAACCGGCACCGTGAGCATGATCGTGTCGCGTCAGCCGGGTTCAGGCATCGCGTTCACGGTTCGTGACTCTGGCATCGGCATCGCTGAGGAACATCAGCAGAGCATCTTCGAAGCGTTCCGTCAGGCGGACGGCACGACGAACCGTCGCTACGGCGGCACCGGGCTGGGCCTGTCGATCTCCCGTGACCTGGCCGCGCTGCTGGGCGGTTCGATCAGCGTGACCAGTGCGCCGGGGCAGGGCAGCATCTTCACGCTGGTGTTGCCAGAGCAGTACGTCGAGCAATCCACCGAGGCGCAAGGCGCGAACATCGCTGCCGTGGTGTCGACGCCGGTCATGCCGGCGCTGACCGTTGCCAGACCTGTTGTCGAGCCGGTTGTCGTGCGGGACGAGGCAATTCCGGTCTTCGACGATGACCGTGACAAGGCGCCGTTCGACAAACGCTGCATTCTGGTCATCGAAGATGAAGTGCGGTTCGCGCAGATCCTTTTCGATCTCGCTCACGAGCTGGGCTACTACTGCCTGGTCGCCCACGCGGCCGATGACGGTTTCAATCTGGCCGCGCGCTTCACGCCGGACGCGATCCTGCTGGACATGCGCCTGCCGGACCACTCGGGCCTGACGGTTCTGCAGCGCCTCAAGGAACTGGCACCTACCCGGCACATTCCGGTGCACGTGATCTCGGTCGAAGACCGGCAGGAAGCGGCCTTGCACATGGGCGCCATCGGTTATGCGGTCAAGCCCACGACCCGCGAAGAACTCAAGGATGTGTTTGCCAAGCTGGAAGCCAAACTGACCCAGAAGGTCAAGCGCATCCTGTTGGTCGAAGACGATGCTTTGCAGCGTGACAGCATTGCGCGTCTGATCGGCGATGACGACATCGAGATCACGGCGGTAGGTTTCGCTCAGGAAGCGCTGGATCTGCTGCGCGACAATATCTACGACTGCATGATCATCGACCTCAAACTGCCTGACATGCTCGGTGACGAGTTGCTGAAGCGCATGTCTACCGAAGAAATTTGCTCATTCCCGCCGGTGATCGTCTACACAGGGCGCAACATGACCCGTGATGAAGAAGCCGAGCTGATGAAGTATTCGCGCTCGATCATCATCAAGGGCGCGCGCTCGCCGGAACGTCTGCTCGATGAAGTGACGCTGTTCCTGCACAAGGTCGAGTCCCAGCTTTCCAATGAGCGTCAGAAGATGCTCAAGACCGCCCGCAGCCGCGACAAGGTGTTCGAGGCGCGCAAGATTCTGGTGGTGGATGACGATGTGCGTAACATCTTCGCGCTGACCAGTGCGCTGGAGCACAAGGGCGCGGTGGTCGAGATCGCGCGTAACGGGCTTGAGGCGATTGCAAAACTCAATGAAGTCGAAGACATCGATCTGGTGCTGATGGACGTGATGATGCCGGAGATGGATGGCTATGAGGCGACCATCGAGATCCGCAAGGATCCGCGCTGGCGCAAGCTGCCGATCATTGCGGTGACGGCCAAGGCGATGAAGGATGATCAGGAACGGTGCCTGCAAGCAGGTTCCAACGATTACCTGGCCAAGCCTATCGATCTGGATCGATTGTTCTCGTTGATTCGCGTGTGGCTGCCAAAAATGGAACGTATTTGAATGCGCACGGCCAAACCGGTCTTCGTTCACACTTTCGGGTTCGTCCATGCACCTTGATCGCAATGCCGAGATCGAGTTGAGGCTGCTCATCGAGGCGATCTACCTCAAGTACAGCTACGACTTTCGGGATTATTCCGGCGCTTCGGTCAAGCGTCGTGTGGCGCATGCGTTGCGCCAGTTCGATTGCAGCACGATCTCCGCATTGCAGGAGCGGGTGCTGCATGACCCGGCTGCGTTCATGCAGTTGCTGCAGATCCTCACCATTCCCGTGAGCGAGATGTTTCGTGATCCGTCGCACTTCCTGGCGATTCGTCAGGAAGTCGTGCCGCTTCTGCGCACCTATCCTTCCATCAAGGTATGGATCGCCGGCTGCAGCACAGGCGAAGAGGTGTACTCGATGGCCATCCTGCTGCGCGAGGAAGGGCTGCTGGAGCGCACAATCATCTACGCTACGGACATCAACCCCAGCTCGCTGGAGAAAGCCAAGCAGGGGATCTTCTCCATGGAAAACCTGCGCGCCTACACCGAGAACTATCGCAAGTCCGGTGGGCTGCGGGATTTCACCGAGTACTACACATCGGCCTACGATTACGCGATCTTCGACAAGACGTTGCGTGAAAACGTGACCTTCGCCGATCACAGTCTGGCGACAGATAGTGTATTCTCCGAGACCCAGTTTATTTCCTGTCGTAACGTGTTGATTTACTTCAATAAAAAACTGCAGGACAGGGCCTTCGGGCTGTTTCATGACTCGCTCTGCCATCGGGGGTTCCTGGCGTTGGGCAGCAAGGAAACGCTCGAGTTTTCAGCCTATGGCACTGCGTTCGAGACGCTGGTCAAGCCTGAGCGGATCTACCGTAAATCATGAAGACGACTTTTGCCGGGGCTTCAGCCGACGACGTTCTGCCGGTGGTGGATGCGATTGTGGTCGGTGCTTCGGCAGGCGGCGTCGAGGCGCTGCTGAGAATTTTCACTTGTCTGCGGCCGGGGTTCGGCTTGCCGATCCTGGTGGTGCTGCATTTGCCGGATGATCGTCGCAGTCAGTTGGCGCATGTGTTCCAGAGTCGCTTGCCGTTTCCCGTAAAGGAAGCCGACGACAAGGAAAGCATCAGGCCCGGCACGTTGTACTTTGCGCCGTCGGGTTATCACCTCTCTGTCGAGACTGACCGTACGTTGTCATTGAGTCAGGAAGACCGGGTTTTCTATTCAAGACCGAGCATCGACATTCTGTTCGACTCGGCCTCTGACGCCTACGGTGAGCGCCTGGCGGGCGTGCTACTGACCGGTGCCAACAACGACGGAGCGCAGGGATTGCTGCAGATCAAGCATTATAAAGGTTTCACGGTTATTCAGGACCCGCAGCAGGCCCAGGCGAGTACCATGCCCGAGGCCGCCCTGGCGCTGCATTCGCCGGATTACCTTCTGTCTTTGAACGAAATCGGCCCGTTGCTGGCCGAGCTGGAACGAATCGCATGCTAAATGAAGTCCAGGCAAAACTGCTGATCGTTGACGATCTGCCGGAGAACCTGCTGGCCCTCGAAGCGCTGATCAAGCGTGAGGACCGACTGGTGTTCAAGGCGCTGTCGGCCGACGAGGCGTTGTCGCTCCTGCTGCAGCATGAATTCGCGCTGGCCATCCTTGATGTGCAGATGCCGGGCATGAATGGCTTCGAGCTGGCCGAGCTGATGCGCAGCACTGAAAAGACCAAGAGCATTCCCATCGTGTTTGTCAGCGCTGCGGGTCGTGAGCTCAATTACGCGTTCAAGGGCTATGAGAGCGGCGCGGTGGACTTCCTGCACAAGCCGCTGGACATTCATGCGGTGAAGAGCAAGGTCAACGTGTTCGTCGACCTGTTCCGGCAGCGCAAGGCCATGAAGATGCAGGTCGAGGAGCTCGAACGCAGCCGCCAGGAGCAGGAAGCCCTGCTCAAGCGCCTGCAATCTACTCAGGGTGAGCTTGAGCACGCGATACGCATGCGCGATGACTTCATGTCGATCGTCTCCCACGAGGTGCGCACGCCGCTCAACGGCCTCATTCTGGAAACCCAGCTGCGCCAGCTGCACCTGGCCAAGGGCAACATGTCGGCGTTTACCCTGGACAAGCTGCGCGCCATGGTCGACCGAGACGAGCGTCAGATTCAGAGCCTGATACGACTGATCGAGGACATGCTGGACGTGTCGCGTATCCGTACGGGCAAGCTGTCGATCAGGCCAAGCCCGTTTGACTTGTGTGAACTGGTGACTCAACTGCTGGAAAGTTTCTCGGCCCAGATTGCGGCGGCGAACTCGAGTGTCACGCTGGCTGCCGAGGAGCCGGTCATCGGCGTGTGGGATGAGTTCAGGATCGAGCAGGTCATTGCCAACCTGCTGACCAATGCGCTGCGCTATGGCGCTCGCAAACCCATCGAAGTTCGCGTGTATTGCGAAGGCGGTCAGGCGAGCGTCGAGGTGCGCGATCAGGGCATCGGCATCACTCCTGAGAACCAGAAGCGTATTTTCCAGCAGTTCGAGCGCGTGTCGGCCAACCATGCCGTTGCAGGACTCGGACTGGGGCTGTTCATCTCCGAACAGATCGTCATGGCCCATGGCGGCCGGATCGAAGTGGAAAGCGAAGAGGGTAAGGGTTCGGTTTTTCGCGTCTGTCTGCCTCAGTAAAGCGGGCGGACCTTCAAAAACAGATGGCACTACGGAATTATCGTACTTCCGTCGCAACCTCCTCAGCGCGCCGTGGTCGTATTGGCAGCTATCTATAAGATCAAAGGCAGTTCAATGAGCGCTGATGCAGAAAACGTCGTACTTATCGTCGAAGATGAACCCCTGATCCTGATGCTGCTGGCTGATTACCTGTCGGGCGTGGGCTATCGCGTCCTGCAGGCCGAGAACGGTGAGCAGGCATTCGAGATTCTCGCCACCAAACCGCACCTGGACCTGATGATCACCGACTATCGCCTGCCTGGCGGTATTTCGGGCGTGCAGATTGCGGAGCCAGCGGTCAAGTTACGACCGGAACTGAAGGTCATCTTCATCAGCGGCTATCCCGCAGAGATCATTGATTCGGGCAGTCCGATTGCCGCCAAGGCCCCCATTCTGGCCAAGCCGTTCACCATGGAAACGCTGCAGTCGCAGATTCAGGATTTGCTGGCCTGATTGTTTGCTGAAATTCGTTTCTGCCTGGAGGGCTTAGGCCTTCTCGGAGGTACGACGGCAACGATGGGCTGCGCAGCGGCCCCAAGTCGCATCTGACACATCGCTTGCGTCGGTTTTGCTGCCGGTTCCCGGCAGATCGCGGGCAAGCGCGCTCCTACAGCTCGGTGTTTGCTGCGCTACAGCGCTCCGTCAAAGATGCGGTGAGCATTCCCACAGTCTGGTTTCTGCTGCGCGATGGCGAGAGAGGTCCGGGAGTCTGGATGGTGCGCAACAGACGGCTATCGGGCTTGAGCTTTATCAAGCCTCGATCATTTCCCGAACTTTGGACGTCAGGTGATCAAACGCGAAGGGTTTGGTGATCAGTTGCATGCCGGTGTCCAGGAATCCTGAGCGTGCAGCGGCATGCTCGGCGTAACCGGTGATGAACAACACCTTAAGCTCCGGCCGCAGTTGCCTTGCGATTTCCGCGAGCTGACGACCGTTCATGCCGGGAAGCCCGACATCGCTGATCAATAGGTCGATCCGCTGCCCTGACTCCAGTATCGGCACTGCGGACAGAGAGTCACCGGCCTCGATGAAGGCGTACCCCAGTTCACTGAGCACCTCGCTGACCAGCGCCCTGACGGCCGGGTCGTCTTCGACGATCAGCACGGTTTCGCCTTCTTTGGCATACACCGCATTGCTCTGGAAGCTTTGTTCGTCCTCGTCCTGATTGCCTTTGAAGCGCGGCAGGAACAGTTCCACGGTTGTGCCGCGACCGACTTCGCTCTTGATCGCCACATGGCCGTGAGACTGCTTGCTGAAGCCGTAGATCATGGACAGCCCGAGGCCTGTGCCCTGACCGATGGGTTTGGTCGTGAAAAACGGGTCAAATGCGCGGCTGATGACCGCTTCCGGCATGCCGCAGCCGTTGTCGGTGATGCTCAGGACGACGTAGTCGCCCGGCAGCAGGTTCTCATGAGCGTTGGTAAAGGACTTGTCCAGTTGACGGTTGTAAGTCTCTACCGTCAGCAGTCCGCCATCCGGCATCGCGTCGCGGGCGTTGAGTACCAGATTGAGGAGGGCGTTTTCCAACTGGTTGGGGTCTGCCTCGGCGGTCCACAGATCGCCGGCCAGCTGCATTTCCAGCTTGATGCTCTCGTTGACGCTGCGCTGAATCAGTTCGCCCATGGCGTTGATCAGATGGTTCATCTCTACCGGCTTGGAGTCCAGCGACTGACGGCGGGAGAACGCCAGCAGGCGATGGGTGAGGGCGGCTGCACGATTGGCTGAAGTGACGCCCAGGTCGATCAGGTTATCCAGGCCCTCGGTACGCCCGCGTGCCAGACGTCGCCTGATTAGCTCCAGGCTGCCAATGATGCCGGTCAGCATGTTGTTGAAGTCGTGGGCGATACCGCCGGTCAACTGTCCGACGGCTTCCATCTTCTGCGACTGGCGAAGCACTTCTTCCTTGTGGCGTAACTGCGAGGTGCGCTCTTCGACTTGCTGTTCCAGCGTTTCATTGAGGCGACGCAGTTGGGATTCGGCCTGTTTGCGCTCGGTGATGTCGGAGGTCACGCCGACCAGCGAGCTGACGCGGTCATTTTTGTCGCGGATGGCGCGGGCCCGCACGTCAACCCAGTTGAGCGACCCATCCGGCCAGACATTTCGGTATTCAATGATGAAATCAACGCCGGTATCCAGGCTGCGCTGAAGTGCGGACTGCATGCGCGGCTGGTCTTCAGGATAAACAACGCCCAGCCAGTCTTCGTAGGTGAAAGCCTGATGCTCTTCACGGCCGTAATGGCCTCGGGTGATCGCAGAGCAGGTGAGTTGCAGACGCTCGGACTCCAGCTCCCATGAGCCGAGGCGTCCGGCCTTGAGCGCATTTTGCAGACGTTTTTCGCTTTCCAGCAGGTCTTCCAGGCGTGCACGCGCTTCGTACTGACGTCGTCGCCCGCGTACCGCAGTTGCCACCAGGCTGACCAGCGTGACGGGATGGAAGGGGCGTTCCAGGAATGTGACATTGCCCAGCAGGCTGCCCATGCGCGCCGACGGATTCTGCTCAGGGCCGCCATGGTGGGTCAGCAGCACAATGGGCAGGTCCGACCAGGCAGGCTGCTGGCCCAGCAGGTCGAGCAGCGGCGTGATGTCAGCGGTACGGAGCGCCTCGTCGGCAACAATTGCAAGGCCGGCACCGGTTTCCAATTCCGCGACCAGCTCATTGAGGTCGCGTGCCACGATAGCCGGATAGCCGGCTTCCTTGAGAATCATCAGGGCAATCTGGCTGTCCCGTCCACGGGGCGCCAGTATGATCGCCCGTTCTGAAAGTTGCCCCGGAATACTCACAAGTCTTCGTCCGTCAACAGCGGTTTGCTCTCGCCCAGATAGGTAGGAACGCCGCGCAGTACACCCTGGAAGGCTTCCAGTGGCGCACCAATCTTCAAGCCTTTGCTACTGATCCGGTATTCGCGAATGGTTGATTCGTGCGTGCCGGTACGTTTCTTGATAATCGAAATGGCCCGGCGTACCTGGCCCAGCGCTTCGAAATAACGCAGCAGAATGACGCTGTCGGCCAGATAGGTGATGTCGACCGGCGAACGCATGTCGCCGACCAGTCCGTGCTGTGCGACGGTCATGAACGTCGAGGCGCCGCGGCGGTTCAGATACAGCAGCAGTTCATGCATGTGCAGAACCAGTGCGTTTTCTTCAGGCATGGACGCCTGATAGCCGTTGATACTGTCGATGACGACGGTCTTGATCTGCTTTTGATCGACTGCGCGCCTGACGCGATGGGAGAACTCGCCGGGCGACAGTTCGGCGGCGTCGATCTGCTCGATCAGCATGTTGCCGGTTTCCTGCAGTGCACGCAGATCGATGCCGATCTTCAGCATGCGCTCGAACAGCAGGCCCATCTCCTCGTCAAAGATGAACAGCCCGACTCGCTCACCCCGCGCAACTGCCTGTGCAGCAAAAACCATCGAGATAAGTGACTTGCCGGTGCCCGCAGGACCAAGAATCAATGTGCTGGAGCCGCCTTCGATGCCGCCGCCCAGCAAATCGTCCAGCTCCTGAATGCCGCTGCTGAATTGAGCGCGCGAATAGTCGGATCGATGTTCGGCAGCCACCAGCCTTGGAAAGACGTGGATACCATCTTCAGCAATAGTGAAGTCATGAAAGCCGCCACGGTACTTCTGGCCACGGTACTTGACGATCTTCAGGCGCCTGCGTTCTGCGCCGTAGGCAGGTGTCAATGATTCGAGCCGAATGACGCCGTGGGCCACGCTGTGCACGGTCTTGTCCAGCGCTTCGGTGGTCAGGTCGTCCAACAGCACGACAGTGGCGTCATAGCGAGCAAAGTAGTGCTTGATCGCCAGGATCTGACGGCGATAGCGCAACGAGCTTTGCGCCAGCAGGCGAATTTCCGAAAGGCTGTCGATGACCACGCGGGTCGGCTTTACGCGTTCGACCACTTCGAAAATCTGCCGTGTCGCTTCGCCCAGCTCCAGGTCGGAGGAGTACAGCAGGCTCTGATGGTGGTCAGCGTCCAGCAGGCTTTCTGGCGGCGTCAGCTCAAAAATCTTGATGTGCTCATCCAGCTCCCAGCCGTGGGAACGCGCGCCGTCGCGCAGCTCCCGTTCGGTCTCGGAAAGCGTGATATACAGCGAAGTTTCGCCCGCTTGGGCGCCTGCCAGCAGGAACTGCAGCGCTACGGTTGTCTTGCCGGTTCCGGGTTCTCCTTCGAGAAGGAAAACGTGACAGCGTGAAAGACCTCCCGAAAGGATGTCGTCCAGACCTTCAATGCCGGTTGCCGCTTTTGACGTATTCAAGTATCGCCCTCTGATGACTGACGGAGCAGTAGTAGTGTCACCCATTACTGGACATCATGGCACTACGACGGTTCAGACTATTTGGCGGCCAGCCTGGCCTGCACCCTTGCCACAAGGGCATATGGGTCCGGCAAATGTCACAACAGTCGCCTGACAGCAGTCGTGACTGGATTGTTATAGTCCAACGATGGAAATTCACCTGCCTGAGGATCAAGCCGTGCGCGACTACCAAACCTTTCTCGTTGAACTGAACGACAACATTGCCCATGTGCAGATCAATCGTGCTGACAAGATCAATGCCATGAGCGAGGCGTTCTGGACCGAGATCATCGAGATCTTCCAGTGGATCGAGCGTGAGGATGAGGTGCGGGTGGTGGTGCTCAGCGGCGCGGGCAAACATTTCTCGTCCGGTATCGACCTGAATATGCTCGCCTCGGTCGCCGGACAGCTTGGCAAGGATGCCGGGCGTAATGCGCGGGTACTCAGGCGCACCATCCTCGACATGCAGGCCTCGTTCACTGCCGTGGACACGTGTCGCAAGCCAGTTCTTGCGGCGATTCAGGGCTACTGTCTGGGCGGCGCAATCGATCTGGTGTCGGCGTGCGACATGCGCTACGCCGCCGCCGATGTGCAATTTGCGATCCGCGAAATCGACATGGGCATGGCGGCCGATGTCGGCACCCTGCAACGCCTGCCGCGAATCATCCCGGACGGCATCATGCGCGAGCTGGCCTACACGGGCCGTACGGTAGAAGCCGATGAGGCGCTGCGTATCGGCCTCATCAACCAGTGCTTTACCGATAAAGCTGCGTTGCTTGACGGCGTGATGGCCATCGCCCGACAGATTGCCGAGAAATCGCCGATTGCCATTGAAGGCACCAAACAGATGATCGGCTACATGCGTGACCACAGCGTGGACGATGGGCTTGAGCACGTTGCTATCTGGAACGCTGCCATGTTGCAATCAGCGGACCTGAAGCTGGCAATGGTTGCCCAGATGAGCAAGCAGAAGCCAGTTTTCGACAATTGAAGCGGTAGCACGCTTGCGTTCGAACAGAGGAGTTTTTCCATGACGCGCCCGGAGCGTTGGACGACCGCGGTACTGGATATCGAGGCCAGTGGCGGTTGGGCCGTGGTCCATGGTGACCAGGGATTTCTGCTGGACAGCAACGGGGTGATGTTCCCCAGAGCCTGGCTCAAGGGGCTGGATTTGCCGGTACAGAGCGAACACGGCATCGGTCATTTCGACGGCGAGGCTGTCTATCTGCTGGTGCTTGAACGGTCGGTAGCGGTCGAGGGCTGTTCGTGGCAGGGCCTGCGGCAGTTCATGCTGGAGGGTGACTTTGCCATCTTCGAAATGCTGGGTTACGCGGCGCAGATCAGCACCTGGGCCCGGGAACACCGTTTCTGCGGAGCCTGCGGCCGTCCGACGGTGCAGGTGCATGGCGAGCGTGCCATGTACTGCGAACATGACAACCTGCGGCTCTATCCGCGCATTTCACCTTCCATGATCGTGCTGATCACTCGCGGCGACGAGATCCTGCTGGCGCGGTCCCCACGCTTTGTGACGGGCGTTTACAGTACGCTGGCGGGGTTCGTCGAGCCCGGTGAGTCAGCCGAGGATTGTGTGCGTCGTGAGGTGATGGAAGAGGTGCAGGTGCGCATCAAAAACCTCAAATACATGGGCAGCCAGTGCTGGCCGTTTCCACATTCGATGATGCTGGGCTTTCATGCTGAATACGACAGCGGAGAGATTGTGCCTCAGGCCGATGAAATCGAAGACGCACGCTGGTTCCGGATCGATGACCTGCCACCCCTGCCTGCCAATCGTTCCATTGCGCGTTATCTGATCGAGGCCTATCTGGCCGAGCGATCAGGCGCCCCCGAACCAGTGTTGCCAGGCTAGGCGCACGGTCAGACCCAGTACCACAGTGATGAACACAGGGCGGATGAATTTCGCGCCGCCCTTGATCGCCGTTCCTGCACCGAAGTAGGCACCTAGCATCACCGCCAGGCCCATGCACAGGCCGATCACGTAATCCACCTGACCCGAGAGCATGAACACCGACAGCGCCACCGCATTGCTGACGAAGTTCATGCTGCGCGCCACGCCGCTGGCCTTGACCAGATCGACCGGATAGATCAGCAGTGTGCTGACCGTCCAGAAAGCGCCGGTTCCAGGGCCTGCGACGCCGTCGTAGAAGCCCAGACCCAGCCCCTGAGGCAGTTGCCATTTCTTCTTGATCGGGGCATCGCTGTCCAATGGCGCCTTGGGTGTGCCACCAAACAGCAGGTACAGGCCGCAGCCGAACACAATCACCGGCAGCATCTGGTTCAGCCATTCGGCGGGCAGGTAATGGGCAATCACTGCACCGATTGCAGCACCGACAGCCGTGCCGACAATGGCGTGAACCCACTGCTTGGGATCGAACAGCTTGCGCCGGTAGAACGTGAAGCTGGCAGTCGCCGAGCCGAAGGTCGAACTGAGCTTGTTGGTGCCCAGCACCAGATGAGGCGGCAGGCCCGCTGTCATCAGGGCTGGGGTGGTCAGCAGTCCGCCGCCGCCTGCGATGGCGTCGATGAATCCGGCAATGAAGGCAACGACCGCCAGAATGGCGAGGGTGGTCAGGTCGACGCTGAGTTCGAAAGGCATGGAGGGCGGCTTATTGGCAGAAGGGCAGAATGGCGGCGCATTCTAACCCTTTGCCGAATGTTGCAGGAAGCCTGTCAGATATCCGCGAGCGCGATCCAGCGTTGCTGCTCGGCGGCCAGGCGAATGGCCGCCGCCAGGCGTTCGATTTGCCAGGCTTCCTCGAAGTCCGGGCCACGGTTGCCTTGGCCGCACATCGACAGGATCAGCGCCTGAACCTCCAGCGCCTTGAGTTCGTTGTACCCCAGCTGGTGACCCGGCGCAGGGCAGAACGCGGCGTAACCGGGCAGTGAAGGGCCAGCCAGCAGTCGCTGGAAGCCGTCCCGGCCGGGCGCTCCGGCGCGGTACAGACGCAGCTCGTTGAGACGCTCCTGATCGAAGGCCAGTGTGCCTTTGGTGCCGCTGATCTCGAAGCTGAGATAATTCTTGTAGCCGTGCTTGAGCCAGCTGCTGCTGAAGGTCCCGCGTGCGCCATTGGCGAAGCGCAGCAGGGCATGGGTCTGGTCGTCGACGGCAATGTCGCGCAGTTCGTTGCTGCCCGCGCTGGCAGGACGTTGACGGTGAACGGTGCTGACATCGGCACATACCGCTTCGACATCGCCCAGCAGGTAGCGCGCCATGGCCAGCAGGTGGCTGCCCAGATCGGCCAGGGCTCCGCCTGCGTGCGCGGCTTCGCAGCGCCACGACCAGGGTGATTGCGCGTTGCCCATAAAGTCTTCACTGAATTCGCCCTGGAAGCTGACAATCTCGCCCAGTTCGCCAGCCTCGATCATTTCCCGGGCCAGGCCAATCATGGGGTTGTGCTGGTAGTTGTAACCCACCTGGGTCACGACGCCTGCGGCTCTGGCGCTGCGCCGCATCTGATCGGCCTGCGCGAGGCTCACTGCCAATGGTTTTTCGCAGTACACCGCCTTGCCTGCGGCAATGGCGGCCATGGCCATCGGGAAATGCAGATGGTTGGGCGTGGTGATCGCCACGATTTGTACGCTCGGATCATCGATCAATTGCTGCCAGTCGGCATGGCTGCGATCAAAACCCCAGGCCTGCGCACACTGCTCGGCGCGTACGCTGTCGGCATCGGCCAGCGCGGCGAGTCGAATGCGTGCGGGAAGATCAAGGGCCGCGTTGGCGTTGCCGAATGCCAGCGCGTGAGCACGGCCCATGAAACCGGTACCAATAAGACCGATACCGTATTCCGGAAGGGTGGAAGAAGTGGTTTCCCGCATGACATTCTCCAGAAAGGATTGTTGTTATGCGGAAAATATATTCCAAATAATTAATTAATGGAAAATATAATTCATATCGCAGCTTTGAGGTGGCCTCAGCGCTGGCTGATCAGGACAGGAAACCGCCATCCACGTTCAGCGCGACGCCAGTGGTGTAGCTGGAAGCCTCGCTGGCAAGGTACAAGACGGCTCCGGCCATTTCGCTGGGCGCTGCCACGCGCTTGAGCGGTATCTGCGCCAGCGCCATGTTCAGGATTGCATCGTTCTTGACCAGCGCCGAAGCGAATTTGGTGTCGGTCAGGCCGGGCAGCAGGGCATTGCAGCGGATGCCGAAGCCCGCGCATTCCTTGGCGAATACTTTGGTCATGTTGATCACTGCAGCCTTGGTCATCGAATAGACGCCCTGGAACGCGCCAGGTGATACCGCGTTGATCGACGCCACGTTGATGATGCTGCCGCCGCCGGTCTCGCGCATCAGCTTGCCGGCTTCCACCGACATGAAGAAATAGCCGCGAATGTTCACGTCCACGGTTTTCTGGAACGCGCTGAGGTCGGTGTCCAGCACGTTGCAGAACTGCGGGTTGGTGGCGGCATTGTTGACCAGAATGTCCAGGCGCCCGAACTGTTCCCGAATCTGCGCGAAGACGCTGCCGATCTGTTCCATTTCGCCGATATGACACGCGATTGCAGTGGCCTTGCCGCCATCTGCGATGATTGCGTCGGCGATGGCCTGACACCCCTCGATTTTGCGACTGGACACAATGACATGGGCGCCTTGCTGGGCCAGCAGGCGGGCAATGGCCTCGCCGATCCCGCGACTGGCGCCGGAAACGAAAGCGATTTTGCCGTCGAGGTCGAAGAGTTGGGTTCTGGACATGTCTTTTCCTTGTTCTGATGTCATCAAAGGCTGGATTTGGCAATTACATTAAGGCTCATCTGCTCCAGCAGCCTGTTCATGTGAATGAACTGTGCGAAGCGTTTGTCCTGCGTCTGGCCGTGATAGAACCGGTAATAGATCTGCTGCACGATACCGGCCAGACGAAACAGACCGTAGGTGTAATAGAAATCGAAGTTGTCGATCTGCATGCCGGCGCGTTCCGCGTAGTAATCCACGAATTGCTGGCGGGTCAACATGCCGGGCGCATGACTGGGCTGACGACGCATCAGTTGCACGGGCGCCGGGTCATCGGCCTGAATCCAGTAGGCGAGGGTGTTGCCTAGGTCCATCAGCGGATCGCCCAGGGTGGTCAGCTCCCAGTCCAGCACGCCGATGATGTGCATCGGGTTCTCCGGGTCGAGGATCACGTTATCGAAGCGGTAGTCGTTGTGCACGATGCTGGCAACCGGTGAGTCGGCTGGCATCTTCGCAGCCAGCCAGGCCTTGACCTGATCCCAGGCGGGCGCGTCGGGGGTCATGGCTTTCTCGTAGCGTTCGGTCCAGCCCAGAATCTGCCGCTGTACGTAGCCGTGGGGTTTGCCCAGATCGCCCAGGCCACAGGCCTGATAATCGACCCGGTGCAGGTCCACCAGCTTGTCGATGAAGCTCTTGCACAGGTCCTCGGTCTGCCTTGCGCCCAGACCCAGTGCGGGTGGCAGGTCCGAACGCAGGATGATGCCCTGGACGCGTTCCATCACATAGAACTCGGACCCGATGACCGATTCGTCGGTGCAGTGCAGGTAAGCCTGGGGGCAGTAGGGAAACGCATCCTTGAGTTGATTGAGGATGCGGTACTCGCGACCCATGTCGTGGGCCGAGCGCGCCTTGTGCCCGAAGGGCGGCCGACGCAGCACCAGTTCCCGTTCGGGGTACTGGATCAGGTAGGTGAGATTCGAGGCGCCGCCCGGAAACTGACTGATCAGCGGCGTGCCATGCAGCTCCGGCATGTGGTTTTTGAGATACGGATCGATGAGGGCGACGTCAAGTTCTTCGCCGCTACGGATGTCCGTGGACTGGTCGGTCAGCGCCATGCTTATCCCTTCTGCTTATTATGGTCAGCCAGAAACATTGACTAATCTAATGATAGGCGAGCCCGCAAACAACTGCCGGACCGCTTTATAGGCTAGCGTGTTGCCGGTCAATCAGCGGCCTTGATCACTGGACATGAACGGTCAGGCGAAAAAAAACCGAAGCCTGTCGGCTTCGGTTTCTTCGGATGCATCAAGCGTTGTCCTGGATTTATACCGGAAACAGCTCGCTCAGCTTCATCGCCAGCATCATGTCGCCTTCAGCGCGCAGCTTGCCGCCCATGAAAGCCTGCATGCCGTCGGTTTCGCCGCTGACAATGCCTTTGAGCGTTTGGCTGTCCATCACCAGCGTGACGTTGGCATCAGGGTTCTCGCCTTCCTGCAGGTCGCAGGTGCTGTCCTTGACGATCAGTGCGTAGTACTTGTCTTCGTCGGTGATATGGAAACCGAAGACCAGGTCCAGGCCGGCAGCGGCGCTTGGGTTGAACTTGGCTTGCATGGTTTTCACGGCGTCAGCTGTTGAGGTCATGTCTTGATCCTTTTATGGGGTCTGATGTTGGTGATTTCTGGCGCCCGACGAGCGCGCTTTTGGCCAGCTCAGCGATAGGTGATGAGCTCCGGCGCCTTCAGCAGTTGCAGGTGCGTATAACCGTTGAAGGAAGCCAGGGTCACTTCACTGCCTCTGAATCCGAGTTTGTGCAATGAAGTGTTGACGATGTGCCAGTTGAGTTCGAATGCCTGCTGCGCAGGCATGCCTGTAATCAGATGCAGCAGCGCGGTAATGGTGCCGCCGGAGGTGAACACGGCGATGCGCTCATTGGGCGCTGCGTTCTGGACGATCCGGTCCAGCCCGGCCTTTACCCTTGCGACGAAACCCAGCCAGCTCTGCAGGCCGAGGGTGTCGTGCTGACCACCGATCCAGCGACCGATAATCAGTGAAAACAGGCGCTGAAATTCGGCGCGATTGTTGGCGGCATCCCGCAGGATATCCAGCGCCTTCGGTTCTTGCGACAGCATGGCGGGGATCAGGGCACGCATGACGCCTTCGGCATCGAACTCGTCGAACGCGCTGTCGATTTCAAGCTCCGGCACATTCAGACCGGCTTCGCCGAACTGGGCCAGTGCATTGAGCGCGGTGTCTTTCTGACGACGCAGGTCGCCGGAGATGCAGCGATCGAAGCCAATACCGAGATCTGCGAGGTGTGCGCCGACAATCTGTGCCTGACGAATGCCCAGAGGCGACAGGACGTCGTAATCGTCTGCACCAAATGAGGCCTGGCCATGTCGTATCAGGTAGATGCTGCCCACGTCCGGTTCGTCTCGGTACGTTGAAGGTCTGGCGAGGTTATGAGGGATGCCGGGGAGCTGTCAATCAAAAAACATACGCTCGTTTGAAATCACTGTTTTAATGGCTTGTAACCCTTGCCGCTGGTGATCGTGAGGGGGCGTCGGTATGCTGGCGACATCGCGGCCCTTGATTGGTAAGGGCGCAATGCAAGTGAGGATTATCCGTGGAGTTCGTTGTCGATTACGCCAGTTTTCTGGCCAAGACAGTCACGCTGGTGGTTGCCATCATCGTGGTGCTGGTCGCCATTGCGTCCATGCGTGGCAAGGGACGTCGCAAAACCGCCGGACAATTGCAGGTCACACGCCTCAATGACTTCTACAAAGGTCTGCGCGAGCGTCTGGAGCAGTCGCTGCTGGGCAAGGATCGCCTCAAGGCGCTTCGCAAGGAGCAGGCCAGGGCGCTGAAGAAAGAGAAGAAGGACAAGGTCGAAGAGAAGGCCCGCGTCTACGTGCTGGACTTCGATGGGGATATCAAGGCCTCTGCCACCGAAAGCATGCGCCACGAGATCACGGCACTGCTGACCCTGGCCACCGACAAGGACGAAGTGGTGCTGCGTCTGGAAAGCGGCGGCGGTATGGTTCACAGCTATGGGCTGGCGTCTTCGCAGCTGGCCCGTATCCGTCAGGCAGGCATTCCGCTGACCATCTGCATCGACAAGGTCGCGGCAAGCGGCGGCTACATGATGGCCTGCATCGGCAACAAAATTATCAGCGCACCGTTTGCGATTCTCGGGTCGATTGGCGTTGTCGCTCAATTGCCCAACGTCAACCGTCTGCTGAAGAAACACGACATCGACTTTGAAGTGCTGACCGCGGGTGAATACAAACGCACGCTGACGGTGTTCGGCGAAAACACCGAGAAGGGCCGCGAGAAGTTTCAGCAGGACCTGGACATCACCCACGACCTGTTCAAGAACTTCGTCGCCAGCTACCGTCCTCAGCTGTCGATCGATGAAGTCGCTACCGGCGAAGTCTGGCTGGGCATGGCTGCGCTGGACAAGCAACTGGTGGATGAGCTCAAGACCAGTGACGAGTACCTGGCCGAGCGTGCCAAGGATGCCGACGTGTTCCATCTGCACTACGTACAGCGCAAGAGCCTGCAGGAGCGCATGGGCATGGCAGCGGCTGCATCGGCAGATGGTTTGGTTGCCAAGTGGTGGGGGCGGCTGACGCAGCAGCGGTTCTGGTGATCGTTGCTTCTCCGGTCAGAGCGATGGGCACGATCAGTAGAGGTCCTCACATGGATCGTTCCTCCGCTCCGTGCTCATCGTTATACACAAATCATCTGGCTATCCGGAGAGGCAGCCCCACTGATGTGCTTTTGTAGCGCGATGGTGAGAACACTGCAGAACGCGACGTGGGTGAAGGCTGAGTCCTGGCGCTGATTCGGGGGGCAATCGGCATGGATGCCGATTGAGCTGCACTGGGCCATGGATGGCCCATTTGCAGCGACCCCCGAATCAGTGTCAGGACGAAGGAACCCCGGCGAAGCCGGGGCCGGAACCGGAGCAGCGGGCTTTGCCTACTTTGGCCCCTCAAAGTAGGTCGCCGAGGGGCGAAAAGGTGACTTGAGCCATGCGCTCGGCTCACTGAATCCGCAGTCTGTGACATGTGTGACGCGGAGCGTCACGGGCGGCATACCCACGCAGAGCGTGGGCACGATCAGGGTTGAGGCAGACTTTTGTGTATAACGACGAGCGCTCCGCTTGGGAATGCCGCCCAAGACGCTCCGCGTCCGCTTCAGGATGCAGTGCAGAGCCGAGGCACGAACCCTTTGCAAGCCACAACTAAAAAGCCCGGACCTTCAATGAAGGCCCGGGCTTTTTTGTTTCAGCGGGTCAGCGCAATCAGCGGCGACGGAACAGAGGCAGTGGCTCGTCGGTCGCGGCCTGGTAGGTCACCGAGAAGTCCTTGAGGCCTTCCAGCGCTTCGTACGGGTCCTTGTCGGGACGTATGGCAAAGGCGTCGAAGCCGCAGCGGCGCATGTAGAACAACTGGTCGCGCAGCACGTCGCCGATGGCACGCAGCTCACCCTTGTAACCGTAACGGTCACGCAGCAGACGCGCGTTGGAGAAGTTGCGCCCGTCGGTGAACGCGGGGAAGTTCAGGGCGATGACCTGAAACTGATCGACGTCAGCGCCAATTTCCTCGGCTTCTTCGTCACTGTCCAGCCACACACCCAGACCGCCATCACGCGCCTTGAGCGCATGACCATGTTCGCGCCACAGCGACAACGGCACGATCAGGTCGTCACAGTTGGACAGGCTGTCGAAGGTCGTGTCCTTGGGCAACAGGTGCCAGGTCTCGTCGATGACTTCGTTGTTCTTAATGATTCGCTGCATAGACGCGCTCCTTGAAAGGGTCAATGCCGATACGCTGATAGGTGTCGATGAAACGCTCGTCTTCGTTGCGTTTCTCGACATACACGTCGATCAGCTTCTCGATGACATCCGGCATGGCGTCCTGAGCGAAGGACGGGCCGAGGATCTTGCCCAGGCTGGCATCGCGGCTGGCGCTGCCACCCAGCGAAACCTGATAGAACTCTTCACCTTTCTTGTCCACGCCCAGGATGCCGATATGGCCGACGTGGTGGTGACCGCAGGCGTTCATGCAGCCGGAAATGTTCAGGTCCAGTTCGCCGATGTCGAACAGGTAATCCAGATCATCGAAGCGGCGCTGGATCGATTCCGCAATCGGGATCGACTTGGCGTTGGCCAGCGAGCAGAAATCGCCGCCAGGGCAGCAGATGATGTCGGTCAGCAGGCCGATGTTCGGCGTGGCAAAGCCGTTTTCGCGCAGTTCGTTCCACAGCGTGAACAGTTCGGTCTGCTCGACGTCCGCCAGAATGATGTTCTGCTCGTGGGACGTACGCAGCTCGCCGAAGCTGTAGCGATCGGCCAGATCTGCAATAGCGTCCAGCTGCTTGTCGGTCACGTCACCCGGTGCAACACCGGTCGGCTTGAGCGACAGGGTCACGGCAACATAGCCAGGCTTCTTGTGTGCAAACACGTTGCGCTGGCGCCAGCGAGCGAAGCCAGGGTGCTGGGCATCCAGCGCGGCCAGTTCGGCGTGCTGATCGGCCAGAGCCTTGTATTGCGGGTCGACGAAGTGCTTCGAAACGCGCTCTACCTCGGCTTCGGTCAGTGTGGTCTGGCCGCCGCGCAGGTGAGTCATTTCCGCTTCGACTTTCTCGGCGAACACCTCAGGGGTCAGCGCCTTGACCAGAATCTTGATCCGCGCCTTGTACTTGTTGTCACGACGGCCATAGCGGTTGTACACACGCAGGATGGCGTCGAGGTAGCTCAACAGGTCCTGCCACGGCAGGAATTCATTGATAAAGGCACCGACCACGGGCGTACGGCCCAGACCGCCGCCGACCAGCACGCGGAAACCCAGCTCGCCGGCTTCGTTGCGCAGCGGCTCAAGGCCGATGTCATGCACTTCGATGGCCGCGCGGTCACCGCTCGAACCGTTGATCGCGATCTTGAACTTGCGCGGCAGGTAAGCGAATTCCGGGTGGAAAGTGGTCCACTGGCGAACGATTTCGCACCATGGACGCGGATCGACCAGTTCGTCTGCTGCGACACCGGCAAACTGATCGGTGGTCACGTTGCGCAGGCAGTTGCCGCTGGTCTGAATGGCGTGCATCTGCACGGTGGCCAGTTCGGCCAGAATGTCCGGCACATCTTCCAGCGCCGGCCAGTTGAACTGCACGTTCTGGCGGGTACTGATGTGGGCATAACCCTTGTCGAAATCGCGGGCGATCTTCGCCATCATGCGCGCTTGGCGCGAGGTCAGCTGGCCGTAAGGAACGGCCACGCGCAGCATCGGGGCGAAACGCTGGACATAGAGACCGTTTTGCAGGCGCAACGGTCGAAACTCTTCCTCGCTCAGTTCCCCGGCCAGGTAGCGTCGGGTCTGATCCCGGAACTGCTTGACGCGGTCCTCGATGATCCTCTGATCGTAATCGTCGTATACGTACATATAGGTCCTGTTCTCAGGCTTCGTAATGAAGCAGGGCCGCTGCGGTCGATTGCAAGCAGCCACTGCGTCATCTGATCAATTCTGCGCGCACGGTCGCGCACTCCCTACGGAGCGGAGGCGACGATAGCAGTTTGCAGATATCGATAAAAGTGATGTTTATATATATGCAAATCACTAAAAGCGATAAGCGTTGAAGGGGTTGAACATACCCTTGCTTGCCGTGTGGGCAACTGTCGACTTAACTGACGGTTATCACTGTCTGAACAGCCTGCTTCAGTCCTTTCATATGCAATCACCCATAAGACCGACAAGAGGCGATGCGATGAGCAAGCACCCCAAAACGACCAAGCCCGACAGCTCTGTGGATGCCTGGGCCATTCTCTTTATTATCCTGCTGGCCGTAGGTGCCGCCGTGTTCTGGGTCAGCGGGCGATAGCAGCGCCCGGAGAATTTGCTGCACACGCTCCAGAATCCGACCGTTGCCGCCGATAGATCTGCCATAGCGCGATCAATTCTGCGGTTCAGGGTCTGGGTATATGAAGGTGTTCGTGGTTCGTCTGGCGGTCCTGATGGGCTGGCTGTGGGCGGGTTCGGCGTGGGCAGCGACAGTGGTGTTTATCAGTCCCGGCACGGAGAGCGACGGGTATTGGCGCAGCTATGTCCGGGTCATGCAATCGGCAGCCCGCACCACCGACATGACGCTGACGGTGCTGTATTCCGACCGCGACACCCGCAAGTTGCTCGCCATGGCGCGCGAAACGCTGCAGGGCAAGGCACGTCCCGATTATCTGCTGTTCTCCAACGAGCTCAACGTCGCCCCGGAGATTCTGCGTTTGTCGCTGGGCAGTGGGGTCAAACTGTTTGCTGTGAATAACACCCTCACGGCGGATCAGATTCGTATCATCGGTGACCTTCCCAGGCGTTATCCCGACTTTATTGGCAGTCTGGTCGGCAATGACGAAGAGGGCGGTTACCTGACTGCCAAACGCCTTATCAGTCTTTATCCGCGTCAGCCGGGAGGCGGGACGGTGGAGATGCTGGCGTTTTCCGGCACCAACACCACGCCCGTCTCGTTGTATCGCGAACAGGGTCTGCGTCGTGCGCTTGCCGAGCACCCTGAAGTCCATCTGCGTCAGATCGTGCTCAGTGGCTGGTTGCGATATCGGGCGCTCGAGCAGGCGCGGGTTTTGTTCAACCGCTATCCGGACATTCGTCTGGTCTGGTCCGCCAATGAACAAATGGCCTTCGGCGCCATGGACGCGTTGCGCGAGCGGGGCGGCCAGCCAGGCAGGGACGTTCTGTTCAGTGCGATCAATGGCACCTCCATGTCACTGCAGGCGCAGTTGGATGGGCGTCTCAGTGTCGTCGCAACCGGGCACTTTACCCTTGGCGGCTGGGCGATCATCCTGTTGCACCGCTATGACACGGCTCATCGACAGACTCACCTGCAGGCCGGGGCGAGGACCGTCGAGGTGCTGCATCTGGTTGAACGGCAGGATGCCCAGCGTTTTCTGGAGGCCACCCGGAACGAAGGCTACCGGCTCGATCTACAGGCGTTCAACGTGAGCGCAACAGGTGAAGACTCGCCGTTTTCACTGAAAAACATGTTGCCGGACGCTCATTCCAGCGCCAGGTAAAGCACCAGTTGCACGATGCCAAACAGGATCGCAACGAAAATCACGGTGAACAACAACCCCAGCAGCAAAAAGTGCGCAGGCTTGCCATAGGTGAAATCACGCTCGCGATTCTTGCCGCTCTGCACGCCAAACGCGGCTGCCAGAACGCTGTGCAGCATCTGCCTGAACGTGGGTGCCTTGTTTTTGGAAGCGTCGTCGGATGGTTCGTCCATAACACTCACCTGCCAATGCCTGTTCAGCTTAGCCAAGGCAGCATTGCGGTGGTGAGCAGCTCGTCGCCGGATTGCCCGGCGCTCATCGTTATACACAAGTCGCAACGCGCATCTGGAGCGGGCACTATTTCGGCCGTGGGAGCGGACCGGGCGGCGTTCCGTTTGTCCGCGAAAGCTGGTACATCCGACGAAGATCCAGCGTCTGAAACGCAGTATTCGCGGACAAGTCCGCTCCCACTTTCGGTACCGCGTTCCTTCAGATCGATTTGTGTATAACGATGAGCGGGGAGCGATGGGCACGATCAGTGTCGAGGCGGACTTGTGTATAACGACTCGTGCCCGGCGACGGTCTCACATTGCTGCGGCTTACTCGTCGTAACCCAGGTTTGGTGCCAGCCAGCGCTCGGTCACGCTGAGGTCCTGACCTTTACGGGCGGTGTAGCTCTCGATCTGATCCTTGTCGATCTTGCCGACTGCGAAGTACTGCGCTTGAGGATGGGCAAAGTACCAGCCGCTGACCGCCGCCGCCGGGAACATGGCGTAGTGTTCGGTCAGGAACACGCCGCTGCGGCCAGGGGTGTGCTCGGGCGTGCCTTCCGGCAGCGGGTCCAGCAAGGCGAACAGGGTGCCTTTTTCGGTGTGATCCGGGCACGCCGGATAGCCTGGCGCCGGGCGAATGCCCATGTACTGCTCTTTGATAAGGGCTTCGTTGTCCAGCGCCTCGTCCTTTGCGTAACCCCAGTAATCCTTGCGCACCTGCTGGTGCAGCCACTCGGCACACGCTTCGGCCAGACGGTCGGCCAGGGCCTTGACCATGATCGAGTTGTAGTCGTCGCCGTTGTCCTGATAAGCCTTGGCCACTTCCTCGGCACCGATGCCTGCGGTGGTGATGAAGCCACCGATGTAGTCGGTCAGGCCGCTGCTCTTCGGCGCCACGAAGTCGGCGAGCGAGTAGTTGGGCTTGCCGTCTGGCTTGATGGTCTGCTGGCGCAGGTGATGCAGTTTTGCCAGCGGCTTGCCGTCTTCGCCATAGACTTCCAGATCATCGTGATCAACCTGATTGGCCGGCCAGAAGCCGAACACGGCGCGGGCGCTGATCAGTTTTTCGTCGATCAGCTTGCGCAGCATCTGCTGAGCGTCGGCGAACAGCGCGGTGGCAGCCTCGCCAACCACTTCGTCGGTCAGGATGCGCGGGTATTTGCCGGCCAGATCCCAGGAGATGAAGAACGGCGTCCAGTCGATGTAGTCGGCCAGGACGTTCAGGTCGATGTCGTTCAGTACCCGGGTGCCGGTGAAGGTCGGCCGGGCAGGGGTGTAGTGTTCCCAGTCGAACTGCGGCTTTTTCGCAACGGCAGCGCCGTAGCTCAGGCGTTCGGTGCGCGAACTGCGTGCCGAGGTGCGCTCGCGCACTTCGATGTAGTCCAGGCGCGTCTTCTCGATGAAGGCGGGCTTCAACTCTTTGGACAACAGTTGAGTGGCAACGCCCACGGCACGCGATGCGTCGGTCACGTAGATGACTGCGTCATTGCTGTACTTGGGTTCGATCTTGACCGCAGTGTGGGCCTTGGACGTGGTTGCGCCACCGATCATCAGTGGCAGGTGGAAGTCCTGACGCTGCATTTCCCGGGCGACATGCACCATTTCGTCCAGCGAAGGCGTGATCAGGCCGGACAGGCCGATGATGTCGCATTTCTCTTCGCGGGCCACCTGGAGGATTTTCTCCGCAGGCACCATCACGCCCAGGTCGACGATGTCATAGCCGTTACAGCCCAGCACCACGCCGACGATGTTCTTGCCGATGTCATGCACGTCGCCTTTGACCGTGGCCATCAGAATCTTGCCCTTGGCCTCCGGCTTGTCGCCTTTTTCCAATTCGATGAAGGGAATCAGGTGCGCCACGGCCTGTTTCATCACGCGGGCGGATTTGACCACTTGGGGCAGGAACATCTTGCCGGAACCGAACAGGTCGCCGACCACGTTCATGCCAGACATCAGCGGGCCTTCGATCACTTCGATAGGGCGGTTGAACGACTGGCGCGACTCTTCGGTGTCTTCGACGATGTGGGTGGTGATGCCCTTGACCAGCGCGTGTTCCAGGCGCTGATTCACGGGCCAGCTGCGCCATTCCTCGGTTTCGGCTTCCTTGACGCTGCCATCGCCCTTGAACTTGTCGGCAATCGCCAGCAACGCATCGGTGCCTTCGGGGTTGCGGTTTAGCACCACATCCTCCACGCAGTCGCGCAGTTCCGCCGGGATCTGGTCGTAGATTTCCAGCTGGCCGGCGTTGACGATACCCATGCTCAGGCCGTTGCGGATGGCGTGCAGCAGGAAAACCGAGTGAATGGCCTCGCGCACCGGGTTGTTGCCCCGGAACGAGAACGATACGTTGGACACACCGCCGGAGGTCAGCGCATACGGCAGCTCGTCGCGGATGTAGGCGCAGGCGTTGATGAAGTCTACGGCGTAGTTGTTGTGCTCTTCGATGCCGGTGGCAATGGCGAAGATGTTCGGGTCGAAGATGATGTCTTCCGGCGGGAAGCCGACTTCATTGACCAGAATGTCGTAAGAGCGTTTGCAGATTTCCTTCTTGCGCGCCTCGGTGTCGGCCTGGCCCTGTTCGTCGAAGGCCATGACCACTACCGCCGCGCCGTAACGCTTGCAGAGTCTGGCGTGGTGAATGAACTGCTCGACGCCTTCCTTCATGCTGATGGAGTTGACGATGCCCTTGCCCTGGATGCATTTCAGGCCCGCTTCGATCACTTCCCATTTCGAGGAATCGATCATGATCGGCACACGGGAAATGTCCGGTTCGCCTGCGATCAGGTTGAGGAAGGTCACCATCGCCTTCTTCGAGTCCAGCATCCCTTCGTCCATGTTGATGTCGATCACCTGCGCACCGGCCTCGACCTGCTGCAGGGCGACTTCCAGTGCTTCGGTGTAGTTGTCTTCACGGATCAGGCGGGCGAAGCGGGCGGAACCGGTGATGTTGGTGCGCTCGCCGACGTTGACGAACAGCGACTGGCGATCGATGGTGAACGGCTCGAGCCCCGACAGGCGACAGGCCTTGGGGATGTCCGGGATCTGACGCGGCGCATAGCCGGAAACGGCCTGGGCGATGGCCTTGATGTGTGCGGGCGTGGTGCCGCAGCAGCCGCCGACGATGTTCAGGAACCCGCTTTCGGCGAATTCCTCGATGATTTTTGCAGTCTGGCTCGGCAGCTCGTCGTATTCACCGAAGGCATTGGGAAGACCGGCGTTCGGGTGCGCGGACACATGGGTGTTGGCCTTGTTGGCCAGTTCCTGCAGATAAGGACGCAGTTCGCTGGCGCCCAGTGCGCAGTTCAGACCGACCGAGATCGGCTTGGCGTGACTGATGGAGTTCCAGAACGCTTCGGTGGTCTGGCCGGACAAGGTGCGGCCGGACGCGTCGGTGATGGTCCCGGAAATCATGATCGGCAGCTCGAAGCCCAGTTCTTCGAACACGCCTTGCACGGCGAAAATCGCGGCCTTGGCGTTGAGGGTGTCGAAAATGGTTTCGATCAGGATCAGGTCCGCGCCGCCCTCGATCAGGCCGCGCGTGGCTTCGGTATAGTTTTCCACCAGCTCATCGAAGGTGACGTTGCGGTAGCCGGGATTGTTGACGTCAGGCGACAGCGAGCAGGTCCGGCTGGTCGGGCCGAGCACGCCTGCGACAAAGCGCGGTTTGTCCGGGGTTTCAAGGGTCTTGGCATCCGCGACCTTGCGCGCCAGGCGAGCGCCTTCGACGTTCAGCTCATAAACGATGGATTCCATGCCGTAATCGGCCTGGGACACCTGAGTGGCGTTGAAGGTGTTGGTCTCGAGAATGTCGGCCCCGGCGTCCAGGTATTCCTTCTCGATGGCGCCGATCACGTCCGGGCGCGTCAGGATCAACAGGTCGTTGTTACCCTTGACGTCGCTCGGCCAGTCGGCGAAACGCTTGCCACGGTAGTCCTGCTCCTCAAGCCTGTAGCTCTGGATCATCGTGCCCATGCCGCCATCGAGGATCAGGATCCTTTGTTTCAGAGCATTGATGAAGGCTTGATGGCGGGCGCTACGGTCGGACATGAGGGCTACCTTGAGAAGGTCGATACTTAAAGAAGGCGATAATAGCAAACCGGAACGGATTTGGTGTTGTCAGGGCTTTTGCATGAAAATCGTTCATGTTGAGGCGGTGTGCAGCCTTGTAGAATCATCGGCTTTTACGCTCAGAGCCCGGTTTCCATGCCGCATCGCTTGCTGGCAGGCATTGTCCTGCTCTTTTCCTGCTGCGTGCTTCAGGCCCAGACGCCGCCTCCGGTCTCGTCGCCTGCCATTTCCTACGTGCGGGATATTCAACCGATCCTCACCGAAAAGTGCGTGGCCTGTCATGCGTGCAACGACGCGCCTTGTCAGCTGAATCTGGGCAGTGGCGAGGGCGTCAGTCGCGGCGCCAGCAAGATACCGGTCTATCAGGGGGAGCGCACCGAGGCCGCCGCGCCTACCCGTCTGTTCTATGACGCTCGCGACACCGACGCGTGGCGCGGCAAGGGCTTCTACTCGGTGCTGGATGCACAGGGCAGTCAGGCGGCGCTGATGGCGCGCATGCTGGAATTGGGGCGCAGTGCGCCATTACCTGCCAACAGCAAGATTCCGGACACCATTGCACTGGGCATTAATCGTGAAAACGTCTGCCCGCTGCCCGGCGAGTTCAATGCCTATGCGGCCGCGCACGCCCAGCAGGGCATGCCGCTGGCGGTTGCAGGGCTGACCGACGCCGAATACCAGACGCTGCAGCGCTGGTTGGCTGCAGGCGCCCCGGTTGAGTCGCAGACGATCACGCCGACGGTCGCCGAGGCAAGTCAGATCCTCGCCTGGGAAAACCTGCTCAATCAGCCCGGTGCCAATCAGGCGCTGGTCGGTCGCTGGCTGTTCGAGCATCTGTTTCTGGCCCACATCTATTTCGAAGACGGCGCGGCGGGGCATTTCTACCAGTGGGTGCGCTCACGAACGCCGACCGGCAAGCCGGTTGACCTGATTGCCACACGGCGCCCCAACGATGATCCGGGCAGTAACTTCTACTACCGTCTGGTCCCGGTGCAGGGCGTGATCGTCCGCAAGACCCATATCACTTACGTGTTGAGCCCGCAGAAAATGGCTCGGGTCAAGCAACTGTTCTACGCCAACGACTGGAAGGTCAACGCCTTGCCCGGCTACGGACCGGGACATCGGGCCAATCCGTTTCAGACCTTCGAGGCCATTCCGGCCGAGGCGCGTTATGAGTTCATGCTCGATAACGCCGAGTACTTCGTGCGCACCTTCATCCGTGGCCCAGTCTGTCGTGGGCAGATCGCTACCGACGTGATCCGCGATCAGTTCTGGGTGATGTTTCAGGAGCCCGGGCACGACCGGTACTTGACCGATGCGGTTTACCGGGGCGAGGCGACGCCGTTACTGGCCATGCCAGGGCAGAACGATAACGTCGGCAGTGTGCTGGGCCTCTGGCTGTCTTATCGTGACCGTCGCAATGCCTACGAGAACCTGCGGCGCGACACCTACGCGAAGAAACCGCCACCGGGCTGGAGCGATCTGTGGACCGGCAATGACAACGCACTGTTGACTGTTTTCCGCCATTTCGACAGTGCTTCGGTGACCAAGGGGCTGATCGGCGATGTGCCACATTCGATGTGGCTGTTCGATTACCCGTTGCTGGAGCGCACCTATTATCAGTTGGCGGTCAATTTCGATGTCTATGGCAATGTCTCCCATCAGGCCCAGACGCGGCTGTATTTCGATCTGATACGCAACGGTGCTGAGATCAATTTCCTGCGTCTGATGCCTGCCGACCTGCGCGAAGGTCTGCTCGGCGATCTGTATCAGGACAGCGGCAAGGTCAAGATGTGGCTGGATTATCAGGACATTGATGACGACACGCCCACAGGCATCGGCCTGGACAAGAAAAGCCCGGTACGTGACTTCGCCAACAAGCTGATTCAGCGGGTCGGCCCGCTCAATGCGTCGCCCGATCCGATCAATCGCTGTGAGGGTGCGTTTTGTTCGCGTCCGGGCCTGAGCAGCAGCTTTGCCCAGGCGGAGCAGGCACTCAGCCGGTTGACGTCGCGTCCCGCTGCGGGGCTCAAGGTCATCGACCAGTTGCCCGAAGCGACGATGCTGCGTATCGAGGACGGCACCGGCAAGCGGGAGATGTACAGCATGTTGCGCAACCGTGCGCACACCAACGTAGCGTTTTTACTGGGTGAGTCCTACCGCTATATTCCGGGGCTGGACACGCTGAGCATTTATCCCGGTGTGCTCAGCAGTTACCCGAACTTCATGTTCAACGTGCCGGCTGCCCAGGTGCCCGCGTTCGTCGATGCGATGCAGCAGAGCAAGGATCAGGCGAGCTTTGAACAGATCGTCCAGCGCTGGGGCATCCGGCGCACGCATCCGCTGTTCTGGACGTACTTTCACGACCTGAATCGTTATCTTCAGGAAACCGCTCCGCGTGAAGCTGCGGTGCTCGACATGAACCGTTACGAGAACCTCTGAATCCGTACGTTTCCGCCTGCAGGCCATGAGATATATGGCCTGCGGCCATCTCTGCAAACCTGAACGAATCCCGTTTTCTACGATCTTTTTTTCAAAAATGCGGTCCGAGGGGGGCGCGCCATGGAACCTGTCGCTGACGCGAGCCCGGGTTGCTGGTTGAGTTGAAAGTCAGGCAGTAGAGGTTTTCCAATGTTGATTTCGGTACAGGCCCTGCGGGCGTTCGCAGCATGGGTGGTGGTATGTCATCACTTCATGCAGATTTTTTACGACTTCAAGGCCAGTGGTCCCATTGGCGAATTCTTTGTCTCCAAAGGCGCCGTCGGCGTCGATATCTTTTTCGTGATCAGCGGACTGGTGATCTTCCTTTCTACCCAGAAAAGCGACATGCCCGCTGGTCGTTTCATCCTGCATCGTCTGATTCGTATCGTCCCTGCGTACTGGCTTTATACCGCCGCCATGGCGCTGTTGCTGCTGGCTGCGGCGCCCATGTTGCCGCATCAGGTTATCGGCTGGCAGAACTTCATGCTGTCGCTGATCTTCATTCCCTCCGAAAATCCCGGCGGTTACGGCTTGTACCCCACGCTGAACGTTGGCTGGACGCTCAACTACGAAATGTTCTTCTACCTGCTGTTCAGCATGGTGTTCCTGTTCAAGCAGCGGCACCGGCCACTGATCATCGCAGCGGCGCTGTTCGGTGTCAGTGAGGTGCTGGCGCGTGCGGGGGTGATCAGCCGCTTCTACGGCAACGACATCATTTACGAGTTTCTGCTGGGTATCGGCATCGGCATTCTGTATCGCCGTGGCTGGATCAGGGAGGCGCTCTGGCTGCCGTTGGCGGGCATCGCGGTCGGTCTGTACGCCATCAATCACCTGACCAATGACCAGCGCCTGCTGAACTGGGGACTGCCCAGCGCACTGATTGTATTGTCCTGTATTTCGCTGGAACCTTACTTCCGGGGCAGCCGACTGCTCAAGGTGCTCGGCGATTGCTCGTATTCGGTGTACCTGCTGCATGTGCTGGTGCTGTACGGCGGCCTGCTGATGGCGCAGCGCTATGGACTGAGTCCCTATCTGGTGTTCGCGTTCTGTGTGCCGGTCATCGCCATTGGCGCATGGCTGAGTTATGAGTGGATCGAGAAGGGGATGTATCGTCGTCTCAAGGACTGGCTGGACGCGCGCCGCGCCGTGCAGCCCGCCAGGGCGCTTTCCTGATGGGGCCATTTCCGACCAGCTCTTTTCCGACAAGAATACTAGGACTTTGTGCGGCGCACTCGATTGGCGTAAACTGCTGGCACGTCTGCGAGGAATTTTCATGACCGCTATCACTATTACCGATGCCGCCCACGATTATCTGGCCGATCTGCTGGAAAAGCAGAACACCCCGGGCATCGGCATCCGCGTGTTTATTACCCAACCTGGCACTCAGTACGCCGAAACCTGCATCGCCTATTGCAAGCCGGGCGAAGAAAAGCCGGAAGACAAGGCGATTGGCCTGAAGAGCTTCACGGCCTGGATCGACGGTTTCAGCGAAGCCTTTCTGGACGACGCTGTCGTCGATTACGCCACCGACCGTATGGGCGGCCAACTGACCATCAAGGCACCTAACGCCAAGGTGCCGATGGTCAACGCCGACAGTCCGATCAACGAGCGGATCAACTACTACCTGCAAACCGAAATCAATCCGGGGCTCGCCAGCCACGGCGGTCAGGTTACGTTGATCGACGTGGTCGAGGAAGACACCCAGAACATCGCTGTTCTGCAGTTCGGCGGCGGTTGCCAGGGCTGCGGTCAGGCCGATGTCACCCTGAAGGAAGGCATCGAACGTACCCTGCTGGAGCGTATTCCAGAGCTGTCGGGTGTGCGCGATGTGACCGACCATACCCAGAAAGAAAACGCTTACTACTAAGCCGTTCCTTTCCCGGAAAACGCCCTGACTTGTTCAGGGCGTTTTTGTTTCTGGCTTCAATCGGCCTCTATCGCGACCAGCACAGCCCCTTCATTGACCATGTCACCCTCGCGGCAGTGCAGCGCCGTGACCACGCCCGCTGTAGCTGCGCGGATGCTGTGTTCCATCTTCATGGCTTCCAGCACCACCAGCAGCGTTCCGGCTTCGACAGACTGCCCGGGCTCCACAAGCACTCGAACAATGCTGCCGTTCATGGGAGCTGTCAGGCCGCCGTGCAGGTTACCGATCAGTCCGGCCTGGGCGATCGGGTCTGGCTGGGTGACCGTGAAGGGCTCGCCGTGCCATTTCAGGTACAGGCTGGCACCTCGACGAATCGCCAGATGCTGAAGCCTGACACCGTCCGTTTCGACACTCAGCGTCTCTGAACCCAACCGATACCGTGATTCGCTGTCATTGCGCAGGCGAACCCTTTTGCGGTCGCCATTGCACTCCAGATGCAGGTCGATTTCAGCCGGCATACCTGCACGAAAGCCGGAGTGAGTGCTCCACGGTGACGTGGGGTCCTCTTCGCGAAGGCGCCCGGGTTCGCTCTGCCTGAAAGCTTCAGCAGCGGCCTGCCAGAACTCCTCGGACAGCGGGCATTGTTCGGGCAGCAACTGAGCCTGATAGCGGGGGATGAACCCGGTATCCAGCTCGGCAGCGGCGAAGGCCGGGTGCGCGATGATCCGGCGCAGGAACGTCAGGTTGGTCCGCACGCCATCGACTGCAAACTCATCGAGCATGCCGAGCAGGCGCAGGCGCGCTTCCTCACGGTTTTCACCCCAGGCGATCAGCTTGCCGAGCATTGGGTCGTAGAACGGCGAGATGCTGTCGCCTTCGCAGACACCGCTGTCTACGCGGCGTCCGAAGCCGGGTGTCGATTCTCGATACAGCTCGAGCTTTCCGGT
The DNA here is from genome assembly GCF_030209155.1 of Pseudomonas sp. fls2-241-TYG-175. Classification (NCBI taxonomy): domain Bacteria; kingdom Pseudomonadati; phylum Pseudomonadota; class Gammaproteobacteria; order Pseudomonadales; family Pseudomonadaceae; genus Pseudomonas; species Pseudomonas sp. fls2-241-TYG-175. The sequence continues at coordinate 46,799 of NZ_JARVSO010000012.1, forward strand.
CGCGGGCAGAAAATCATTGGCCGGGTCTTCGGCGTACAGCCGTACCTCGATGGCGTGGCCGATCAGCGGAACCTGCGCCTGGCTGATGGGCAGCGGTTCACCGCGTGCCACGCGGATCTGCCATTCCACCAGATCGAGGCCGGTGATGTATTCGGTGACCGGGTGTTCGACCTGCAGGCGGGTGTTCATCTCCATGAAGAAGAACTCGCCGCGTGCATCCAGCAGAAACTCCACGGTGCCCGCGCCCACATAACCGATGGCTTGCGCCGCCTTGACCGCTGCCTCGCCCATGGCACGCCGCAACTCGGGCGAAAGGCCGGGGGCGGGCGCTTCCTCGACGACTTTCTGGTGACGACGCTGAATCGAACAGTCGCGCTCGTTCAGGTACAGGCAATGGCCGTGTTGATCGGCAAATACCTGAATCTCCACATGCCGTGGCTGAAGCACATATTTTTCGACCAGCATGCGCGAGTCGCCAAAAGAGGACAAAGCCTCACGCTGGGCAGAGGCCAGGGCTTCGGCCAGTTCGCTATCCTGCTCGACCACCTTCATGCCCTTGCCGCCGCCCCCGGCTGTGGCTTTGAGCAGGACCGGGTAACCGATACGCTCTGCCGCGGCGCGAAAGGTCTCGATGTCCTGTGCAGCACCGTGATAGCCCGGCACCAGTGGCACGCCTGCGTCTTCCATCAGGGACTTGGCCGCCGACTTGCTGCCCATGGCGTTGATGGCCGAGGCGGGCGGGCCGAGAAAGATCAGCCCGGCGTTTTCGATGGAACGGGCAAAGTCGGCGTTCTCCGAGAGGAAACCGTAGCCGGGGTGAATGGCCTGGGCTCCGCTGGCCTTGGCGGCGGCGATGAGCTTGTCGATCATCAGGTAGCTTTCCGAGGCCTTGCTGCCGCCCAGATCGACGCAGATGTCGGCTTCGCGACTGTGACGTGCGTCCCGATCAGTTGCGCTGTGTACGGCAACGGTGGTCAGGCCCATTTTCTTTGCCGTGCGCATGATGCGGCAGGCAATTTCGCCTCTGTTGGCAACCAGCAGCGTGTTCAGTTCAAGATGGCTCATGACTGCGAGTCCTTTTCATACGAGGCGCTGTCATCGGCTTGCGCCTGCCAGCCGGGCGAGCGCTTGTTCAGGAAGGCGCGCAGACCTTCCTGTCCTTCGGCACTGGTGCGGATGCGCGCGATGGCGCTTTCGCAGTAACGACGCAGGGCTGGGGTCAACTCGCCGCTGCCGACCTCGCGAAGCAGGTCCTTGCTGGCGCGCATGGCTTGCGGGCTGTTCAGCAGCAGGTTATCGACCCAAAGGGCGGTCTGCTCGTCCAGCGCCGCCAGCGGGTAGTGTTCGGCGATCAAGCCGATCTGTTGCGCGCGCTCGGCACTGAAGCGCTCCGCTGTCAGCGCATAACGCCGTGCGGCGCGTTCACCGATGGCTTGAACCACGAACGGGCTGATGACCGCAGGCGCCAGGCCGATGCGCACTTCGGACAGGCAGAACTGCGCATCGTCAGCGGCGATTGCCATGTCGCAGCAACTGATCAGGCCCAGTGCGCCGCCGAAGGCTGCACCTTGCACCACGGCCAGCGTAGGAATCTTCAGCTTGGCGAGGTTGTACATCAGTTCGGCCAGTTCCCGAGCGTCGTCAAGGTTGGTGTTGTAGTCCAGTTCTGCAGCCTGTTGCATCCAGGCCAGATCGGCACCAGCGCTGAAATGCTTGCCGCGACCGCGCACCAGCAGAAAACGCAAGGCCGGTTGGCTCTGGACCTCGTCCAGCGCCAGGATCAGTTCGCGGATCATCTGCGCGTTGAAGGCGTTGTTCTTGTCCGGCCGGTTCAGCCATAGCGTGGCGAAGCCGCGTGGGTCGTCAATCAGTTCTATTGTCGCGAAGGCAGTCATGGTCATTTCCCGGCTTACATTCGGAACAGGCCGAACGTGGTGGGTTCGATAGGGGCGTTGAGCGAAGCGGAGAGGGCGAGCGCAAGGATGTCCCGGGTCTGCGCCGGGTCAATCACGCCGTCGTCCCACAGGCGGGCGCTGGAGTAGTACGGGTGGCCCTGGTGCTCGTATTGATCGAGGATTGGCTGTTTCAGCTCGGCCTGCTGCTGTGCACTGAACGCCTGGCCGCTGCGTTCGGCCTGTTCGCACTTGACCTGCACCAGCACGCCAGCGGCCTGCTCGCCGCCCATCACGCCGATTCTGGCGTTGGGCCACATCCACAGAAAACGCGGATCGTAAGCGCGGCCACACATGCCGTAATTGCCCGCGCCGAAACTGCCGCCGATGATCACGGTGAATTTCGGCACCCGCGCACAAGCAACAGCCGTTACCAGCTTGGCGCCATGCTTGGCGATGCCGCCTGCTTCGTATTTCTGACCGACCATGAAGCCGGTAATGTTCTGCAGGAAGAGCAGGGGAATGCCGCGCTGGCAGGCCAGTTCGATGAAATGCGCGCCTTTCTGCGCGGCCTCGGCGAACAAAATGCCGTTGTTGGCCAGGATCGCGACCGGATAGCCTTTCAAATGGGCGAAGCCGCACACCAGTGTGGTGCCGAACAGCGCCTTGAACTCATCGAACACCGACCCATCCACCAGCCGGGCGATGACTTCACGCACATCGAACGGTTGCTTGGTATCGGTCGGGATGATGCCGTACAGCTCGTCGCTGGCGTACAGCGGGTCAATGGGCGCCTGCACGTTCAGCTGACCCTGCTTGCGCCAGTTCAGGTTGGCGATGCAGCGCCGCGCCAGTGCCAATGCGTGTTCATCGCTGTCAGCGTAATGGTCTGCGACGCCCGAGGTCCGGCAATGCACGTCGGCACCGCCCAGGTCTTCGGCGCTGACCACTTCGCCAGTGGCGGCCTTCACCAGCGGCGGACCGGCGAGAAAGATCGTTGCCTGCTCACGGACCATGATTGCCTCGTCCGCCATCGCAGGCACGTAAGCGCCGCCAGCGGTGCAGGAACCCATGACCACGGCGATCTGGGCAATGCCCTGAGCGCTCATGTTGGCCTGATTGAAGAAGATGCGGCCAAAGTGTTCACGGTCCGGAAACACTTCGTCCTGACGCGGCAGATTGGCCCCGCCGGAGTCCACCAGATAGATGCAGGGCAGACGGTTCTGCTGGGCGATGGCCTGGGCGCGCAGGTGCTTTTTGACCGTCAGCGGATAGTACGAGCCGCCTTTGACGGTGGCGTCGTTGGCGACAATCATGCACTCCACACCTTCGACCCTGCCGATTCCTGCGATCACGCCCGCTGCCGGGACGTCTTCGCCGTAAACCTCGTAGGCGGCCAACTGGCCGATTTCCAGAAACGGCGAGCCAAGGTCCAGCAACTGATTGATGCGGTCACGGGGCAATAGCTTGCCGCGCGACGTGTGGCGCTCCTGCGCCTTGGGACCGCCGCCTTGCTGAACCTTGCTCAGCAATGCACGCAATTCATGAACCTGTTCCAGCAGCGCTGCGCGATTGAGCGCGAATTGCGGGTCCCGGAGATTGATGCGGGTATGCAGAATGGCCATAAGGACTCCGGAATCAACGGGTTTCGTTGAACAGTTCGCGGCCGATCAGCATGCGGCGAATTTCGCTGGTGCCCGCGCCGATTTCATAGAGTTTGGCGTCGCGCAGCAGACGGCCTGCTGGAAACTCGTTGATATAGCCGTTTCCGCCGAGGATCTGGATGGTGTCGAGTGCCATCTGGGTGGCGCGTTCGGCGCTGTAGAGGATCACGCCTGCAGCATCCTTGCGGGTGGTTTCACCGCGATCACAGGCCTGCGCCACGGCATACAGGTAGGCGCGGCTGGCGTTGAGCTGGGTGTACATATCGGCGACCTTGCCCTGAATCAGCTGGAACTCGCCGATACTCTGGCCAAACTGCTTACGGTCGTGGATGTAAGGCACCACCACGTCCATGCAGGCCTGCATGATCCCGGTGGGTCCGCCAGACAGCACGACGCGCTCGTAATCCAGGCCGCTCATCAGCACCCGGACACCGCCGTCGAGCGTGCCGAGCAGGTTTTCTTCGGGCACCTCGACGTCATCGAAGAACAGCTCACAGGTGTTGGAGCCACGCATGCCGAGCTTGTCGAACTTGTTGCTGCGGGAGAAACCTTTCCAGTCGCGCTCGACGATGAACGCGCTGATACCGTGGGCCGCCTTTTCCAGGTCGGTCTTGGCGTAGATCACGTAAGTGTTGGCATCCGGGCCGTTGGTGATCCAGGTCTTGCTGCCATTGAGCACATAGCGATCGCCGCGTTTGTCGGCGCGCAGCTTCATCGACACCACGTCCGAACCGGCATTGGGCTCGCTCATGGCCAGTGCACCGATGTGCTCGCCGCTGATCAGCTTCGGCAGATAACGAGCTTTCTGCTCTGGGTTGCCGTTGCGATTGATCTGGTTCACACACAGGTTCGAGTGCGCACCATAGGAAAGCGCTACCGAGGCCGAGCCGCGACTGATTTCTTCCATCGCCACGACATGAGCCAGATAGCCGAGACCGGCGCCGCCGTATTCTTCACTGACCGTGATACCCAGCAGACCCATGTCGCCGAATTTGCGCCACATATCAGCCGGGAACAGGTTGTCTTTGTCGATCTGCGCTGCGCGTGGAGAAAGTTCTGCGCTGACGAAGGACCGCAACTGGTCGCGCAGCATGTCGATGGTTTCGCCCAGGGCGAAGTTCAGGCTGGGGTAACTCATGGGTAGCGTTCCTGTTTTATTCTTGGCGGATAGGCTATGACCTTTACGTTAACGTAAACCTGCGTCGTGGCACTGTCAATGTCGGCATTGATCGCAACAGGTAGCCAGTGGGGGTGAGGGGAATGTCGAATGCCGGAAAGCACGAAGGAGAGCCTGGGCTCCCCTTCAAGGTTTCTTCTTTATGCTCTTTTTTTGTTTTCGGGAGGCCTATTGTTGTTTTTGGCAGCCTTGCCCTTCACATCTTTTTTGAGCGATCCCTAAGCAGGACCAAAAGCAAACGTATTTTTTTGAGCGCTGATGACACTTTCATCGTATTGATCCAACCAGTCTGGTAGCCGCCTTGAGGCAGTTTTATTGTTCTCTGTCTGGTTGCGAACGGCTTGCAGGCAAGCAGTTCTGAAAAGCTATCCACTCCAAAAAAATCTGTTAGCTACGCCTCTGTCCGTGTTGTTCTTGTTGTGTCAGAGCCGGTACGTATTGTTTTTATTGGGTTGCTGCGTGTTTTTTTATTTTTGTTGTACCAGAGATATAGCAGGACCCGTGCCAGTTTTACAAAGCCCTTTAAATACGGGGCTTTGGGTGTCTCGCTGCATCACGTGACCTTTAAATGGGTTGTCGATTGTTTCCGTGTTACCCGTTTGCCCCGACAGGACGCGACGGAGGGTAACAATCTGTGACAAGTTGTCGCACTTGGTTACCGACCGGTGACACGCTCATGCAGACAGGCGCGCCCTGGCTACGCGCGAACCGTTGCTGCGCTCAAGCACGTCGCAGATCCGCTGGCCCGCCTGAATCACCTGATCCAGGTCGACTCCGGTTTCGATGCCCATGCCTTCGAGCATGTACAGCACGTCTTCGGTCGCAACGTTACCGCTGGCGCCCTTGGCATAAGGGCAGCCACCGAGGCCTGCCACAGAGCTGTCGAACACGTGAATCCCTTCCTCAAGGCTGGCGTAGATATTCACCAGCGCCTGACCGTAGGTGTCATGAAAGTGTCCCGCCAGCTTGCCGCGTGGAATCTGGCCGGCCACGGTGTTGAACAGGGCGTGGGTCGCGCCGGGCGTGCCGGTGCCGATGGTGTCGCCCAGCGAGATCTCGTAGCAGCCCATGGCGTGCAGTTCGTTGGCGACGGCAGCCACTTGCTCGGGGGCGATACGACCTTCATAAGGGCAGCCCAGCACGCAGGATACGTAACCCCGGACGCGCAGCCCGTGCAGACGCGCCGCCTCCATGATGGGCGCGAAACGCTCCAGGCTCTCGCTGATCGAGCAGTTGAGGTTGCGCTGCGAGAACGCTTCGGATGCAGCGGCGAACACCGCCACTTCCCGCACGCCAGCCGCCAGGGCGTCTTCGAAACCTCTGAAGTTAGGCGCCAGCGCCGAATAGATAACGCCCTCGCGGCGCTGAATTTGTTCAAAGACCTGCGCGGACCCGGCCATTTGCGGCACCCACTTGGGTGAGACAAAGCTGCCGACCTCGATGTGGCCCAGCCCTGCGGCGGTCAGGTCGTCCACCAGGCGGACCTTGTCTGCGATGCTGATGGGGCGTGATTCGTTCTGCAGGCCATCGCGCGGACCCACTTCTACAAGGCTTACGTGCTGGGGCAGGGACGTGGGCAAAGGCATGGCGAGGCTACCTGAAGTCATAAGGTTGGAGTGGCGGTTCGATCCAGTGCCGCACGGCAGCGTTCTTCCGCCGTATCGAGCTCAAGCTGCATCTGCTGGATGTCCAGTAACTGCTGTTCGAGCTGATCACGACGTTCGGCGATCTTGCCGAGCATGGTGTGCAGTTGCTTCTGGTTATCGCCGCTGGGGTCGTAGAGCGAGATCAGTTCCTTGCACTCGGCCAGCGAAAAGCCGATGCGCTTGCCGCGCAGAATCAGTTTCAGGGTGACCTTGTCGCGCGCCGAATAGATGCGTTCCATGCCGCGTCGCTCGGGGCAGAGCATGCCTTGTTCTTCATAGAAACGAATGGCGCGGGTGGTGATGTCCAGCTCGCGAGCGAGTTCTGAAATGCTGTAGGTCTGGCTGCTCATGGTGGGCTCAACGATAGACGTAGGGCTTAACCTACGGCCTGCTTGACGTTTACGTCAAGCAGGCGCGTTGATGAGTCGCCACCACAAAACAGTCTGTTTCAAGCTCGAATCAACTTTAACGTTAAGGATTTTATTTAAATTAATCAGATATTTGAGCGTTTAAGCTGAAGCTTTATCGAGGTTCTGTTCTTGCGCGGTAACCCGCTGACACAGCTCGATGATCTGCTCGCGCATCCAGCGATTGGCCGGGTCCTGATCCGTGCTTTCGTGCCAATAGAGGTGCGTTTCGACCGAGGGCACGTCATTCACCGGCAGGTACACGAAGTGCAGGTCATTGCGCCGGGCGAAGCGTTCCGGCACGGTCATGACCATGTCCGTCTGCTGCAAGACCTGTGTCGCCATCAGGTAGTGCTGGGAGCGCAGGGCGATCTTGCGCTGGATGCCCATCTTGCCCAGCGCCAGATCCACATGCCCCAATCCACTGCGCCGACTCGAAATATGAATGTGTGCCTGGGCCAGGTAGTCATCCAGTCCGAACGCCGGCTTGCCGGCCAGAGGGTGGCCTTTTCGCATGGCGCAGACATATCGGTCTTCCATCAGCTTGACGTGACGTACCTGCGGATCGGTGTTGAGCGGCGCATCGACTGCGAAATCCAGGCGCCCGGCCGCCAGTTCCTTGGTCGTCTCGCGGCGCTTGGACAGAAAGCTCTCGATGGTCACTGCTGGCGCCAGACGCCGCAGACGTTGAAACAGCAGCGGCAGAATCACCGCTTCGGTAAGGTCGGTCATGCTGATGCGATAGTTCTTGCTGGCCTGCTGCGGATTGAATATCCGGCTTTCCTGCACGGACACTCTCAGCAGAGACAGGGCATTGCGCACCGGACCGATGATGTTCTGCGCCATGGGGGTTGGGACCATGCCCTGGGCGGTGCGCACGAACAGCGCATCGTTGAAGGTTTCGCGCAAGCGTGCCAGCGCGTTTGACACGGCGGGCTGGGTAATCCCGACGATCTGTCCGGCCCGGGTCAGATTGGCTTCGGTGTAAATGGCGTCGAAGACAATGAATAGATTGAGATCAACCTTGCTCAGGTTCATTGGTGGAGCGCCTCGTCCTGTTTTTGTGGATCGTCGCTTGTGCCGCAACGTGGCTCGATCATATATCGGTTATGAATGTTTATACACGCTGAGAATAGATTAGATAAATGTCTGGGCGTTCTCTAGGATCATTCTCATCACAAAGACGCCCTGAAAAAAGGTAGCTGCTCATGGATTTTGCGTATTCCCCCAAGGTGCAGGCCCTGCGTGAGCGTGTGACCGCGTTCATGGATGCCTATGTGTATCCGGCCGAGCCGGTATTCGAGCGGCAGGTTGCAGAGGGTGACCGCTGGCAGCCGACGGCGATCATGGAGCAGCTCAAGGCGCAGGCGAGGGCGCAAGGGTTGTGGAACCTGTTCCTGCCCGAATCCGAACTGGGTGCCGGGCTGACCAATCTGGAATACGCGCCGCTTGCGGAAATCATGGGCCGTTCGCTGCTGGGGCCGGAACCCTTCAACTGCTCGGCACCGGACACCGGCAATATGGAAGTGCTGGTCCGCTATGCCAGCGAAGAGCAGAAAACCCGCTGGCTCGAGCCTCTGTTGCGTGGCGAGATTCGTTCGGCCTTTGCCATGACCGAGCCGGACGTTGCCTCATCCGATGCCACCAACATGGCTGCGCGGGCCGAACGTCAGGGCGATGAATGGGTGATCAACGGCCGTAAATGGTGGACATCCGGTGCCTGTGATCCACGCTGCAAAATCCTGATTTTCATGGGCCTGAGCAACCCGGATGGTCCGCGTCATCAGCAGCACTCCATGATTCTGGTGCCGGTCGACACGCCCGGCGTGAAAATAGTGCGGCCGCTGCCGGTATTCGGTTACGACGATGCGCCTCATGGTCACGCAGAGGTGCTGTTCGAAAACGTTCGCGTACCTTATGAAAACGTTCTGCTGGGAGAAGGACGCGGCTTCGAAATCGCTCAGGGGCGTCTCGGGCCGGGCCGTATCCACCACTGCATGCGCTCGATCGGCATGGCCGAACGGGCACTTGAATTGATGTGCAAGCGCTCCATCGATCGCGTCGCATTCGGCAAGCCTTTGGCGAGGCTCGGCGGCAATATCGACAAGATCGCCGATTCACGCATGGAAATCGACATGGCTCGCCTGCTGACACTCAAGGCGGCGTACATGATGGATACCGTGGGCAACAAGGTGGCGAAGAGCGAGATCGCGCAGATCAAGGTCGTGGCGCCCAACGTTGCGTTGAAGGTGATCGACCGGGCCATCCAGATGCATGGCGGCGCGGGCGTTTCCAATGATTTCCCGCTGGCCTACATGTATGCCATGCAACGTACCCTGCGCCTGGCCGATGGCCCTGACGAGGTCCACCGGGCGGCAATCGGCAAGTTTGAGCTGGGCAAGTACGTGCCTGCGGATGTGTTGCGCGGTCGTTCCTGAACCCTCTGACAGGCCGCTGCCCGCGGCAGATAAGCTTCGTTGGAGGCGCCACCAAGCCTTCGACCTGGCGCTGTCGCGCAGCAGATACGGGGCTGTGGGAGGTGGCTTGCCGGCGATGCAGTCGACGCGGTATGTCAGGAAAATCGCGCCATCGTTCATCGCCGGCAAGCCGCCTCCCTCGGTCCGTTGAAATGCCGCGAACCTCAGCTACTCCACCCACACCTCAACCCGCCGGTTCTTGATCCTTCCATCGTCCAGATCATTGGCCGCTACGGGCATCTCATCGCCAAGCCCCAGAATTTCACGAAAGGTCACACCGCTTTTCTGCAGTTCACGGCGCACGGCCATGGCTCTGAGCCTTGAGAGCAGCACCGCGCGCTCCGGGTCGCTCTTGGCGTCGCCGAAGCCGACCAGCGTGACATGCTGGTCAAGCTTCCCGTTGGCCTTCAGGTATTCCACCACGCGCTTCAGGTCCAGTTGGGCCTTGTTGTCCAGCCGCGCGCTGCCCTGAGCGAAGCGGAAGTTGACTGAAAGGCGCTCGGCCTTGCGGGTGAGGGATTGGTAATCGACCGGCATCTGGCTGGTTGTCGCGACCTTGACCGCCTGCACGGTCTGCGCGACGAACCCGTTCTGCGCCACGATGGCCTGACCCTCTGCGCTTTGGGCGAACTGCACCAGCGCTTCAGCCCAAGGCTGTTGTTTCAGTGGCGGTACATAGAAGAACAGGCGCCTCGACAGCGGATAATCCTCGGTGGCGATCAGGTTGACCGTCGGCAGCATGGGCTTTGAATCACCATCGGCAATTGCGATGGCACGGGCGCGACGAACGTAGGGCAGGCCAATGAAACCGATACCGTTACGGTCCTTGCTGACCTCATCGGACAGCTGCTCGCTGGACTCGAATCGTAGCGCGGCTTTGGACAGGCTCTTGCCCTGCTTGGCCAGCACCAGTTCCTTGAAGGTTTCCCAAGTCCCGGATTTCTCGTCGCGGGCGTAAAGCCGGATCGGGCCGGTTGTGCCGCCGACCTCGCTCCAGTCCCGGACCTCGCCTGAAAAGATCCGCGCCAGTTGCCGGGTATCCAGCACGCGCAATGGATTGGCCGGATGCAGAATCACGGCCACACCATCGATGGCAATGACTTGTTCTCCGGCAGTGCTTTGAAGGTCGCCCAGTCTTGCGAGGTCCGCAGCCTCCTGGGGCTTGATCGGGCGTGAGGAAGAGGCCATGTCGGCCGTCCCTGCATTCAGCGCCTCGAATCCGGTGCCTGAACCGTGGGCGGCGACTTCTACCCGAACGGGCTTATCCCTGCCGGGTACCGTGCCTACAACACGCTGTTCATTGGCGGCGTCGCCCGGCAAGGTCTGTACGGCTTGCAGGCCCTGTTGCCGCATCAGACCTTCGACCAGCGCTGGCCCGAGCTGGGCGTTGATGGTATTGGAACCTTGAATGCGCAGCGCGGGCGAATCGTCAGTCGGCATCGGCAGCAGGGGAGCCGCGACGCAGGGAAGGGTGGCGCTTGCAAGGAGCAGCGCCGCAAGCAGAGCGCGCAACATCGGCGGCACCTTGAATGAACGGAAGTGCCGAGAGAATAAGACAGGGACGTTACTGCAAAATGACAGTTTTCATGTCGGATGAGGCGCTACCTGCCCGGAATGTCGGGCAGGAGCTTGTGCTCGAGTGTCAGTTGAGTTCGAGCCAGATCGGCGCGTGGTCCGATGGCTTTTCCATGCCGCGCAGATCGTAATCCACCCCGGCAGCCTTGATGCGAGGCTGCAGGCCGCTGGAGGTCATGATCAGGTCGATCCTGAGGCCGCGCTTGGGTTCGTCTTCAAAACCTCGGCTGCGGTAGTCGAACCAGCTGAACCGATCGACGACTTCCGGGTGCAGGTGCCGGAAACTGTCCACCAGACCCCAGTTTTTCAAGCGTTCCATCCACTCGCGCTCTTCGGGCAGGAAACTGCATTTACCGGTTTTCAACCAACGCTTGGCGTTGTCCGGACCGATGCCGATGTCGCAGTCCTGTGGCGAAATGTTCACGTCGCCCATCACGATCAGCGGCTGCTCTTTGCTGAAACGGGTTTCCAGCAGCGTTTGCAGGTCGTTGTAAAAGCGCTGTTTGGCGGGGAACTTGGTCGGATGGTCGCGGCTTTCGCCCTGTGGGAAATAGCCGTTCATGATGGTAACGGACTGGCCGTCGGCATCGGCATAAGTACCCCAGATGAAGCGCTTCTGTGATTCTTCGTCGTCGCTGTCAAAGCCCTTGTGCAGTGCCAGCGGTGCCTGGCGCGACAATAGAGCGACGCCGTAATGACCTTTCTGTCCGTGAAAATGGACGTGGTAACCCAGGGCTTCTATCTCCGCCTGCGGAAACTGCTCATCTGAGACTTTGGTTTCCTGAAGACCGATCACGTCAGGCTGGTGTTTCTCGATCAGCGCTGCCAGCTGATGCGGTCGAGCGCGAAGCCCATTGATGTTGAACGAGACGATTTTCATAAAACGGCAGTCCTGAAGAAAAACAAACCGCGATGCTAGCTGACCTGTCGGCTGAGGGCCAGCAGAGCGGGCTGCCGAGCTATATCGAGCCTGTCGGACAATTTGTTTGAACTGTCGCAAGGTGCCATCACTCGAAACGATGCTTGCCCAAGTGCTGCGCAATAGCAGTCCCGTCATTATGAGGTCCGTCCATGTCCCAACCTGCTGCCATCCGGGGCGAAATTCGCCAGCTCGACAGTGGTTATGCCCGTGAAACCCGTGCCTTGCTGTTCCGTGCGTACCGTAACGATCCGACCTTCGCCTATGTCTTCAACTCGCAGCGCTCGGGCTTCGAGAACCGTATTCGCGAAACCATCCGCCAACTGGTCAAGCAGCACTTTCTGCAGAACCAGCCCGGGATGGGTCTGTTCATTGACGATCGTCTGGTGGGCGTGGCGCTCATTGCGCCGCCGCAGCGTCGTTTGGGCATCACTGAAAGCTGGGCATGGCGATTGCGCATGGTGGTAGGGACTGGCCTGAGCTGCACACAACGCTATCTGGCTTATTACAATGCAGTGCTCGCCTGTGTCCCATCGGAGACCGTACATGTGCTGCCGTTGATCGGGCTGGAGCCTGAGTTTCAGGGGCAAAAAACCGGTCAGGAGCTGAGCGAGCAACTGCTGCAGGCACTCCACGACTGGTGCTCGGAAGATGAAAATTCCGAAGGCATCGTGCTGGATACTGGAAACCCGCGCTATCTTGAGTTCTATAAGCGGCAGGGCTATCAGGAAATCGGCGAAATCGTGGTAGGACCTGTCCGCGAGCACGTCTTCTTTCACCCCAATCCTAAGGTCCCACTGGCGGTCCATGACGTAACGGTTTGAAACACCGTTGTTTTGGGGTTTTCAGCGTAGCCCTCAGGTCGTGCTAGCATCCATGCCCATGAAGCTTTTCAGAATATGCAGTGGCGGTGTGCTTGTGATGTCTTTGAGTGCTGCGGCCCTGGCCGATGCACGCCTTGATGTGCAGATCACGCCTGCCAACCCCGACCTCAAGGCCAACATCGAAGGTTATGTCGGTGAGCTTGGCGAGCGTAATGCCCAGGCGCTGCGCAACTTCAGTCTGGGTGCGGAACAGCAGGCAGAAAAGGCGGCTCAGGCGCTTGGTTACTACCAGGCGCAGATCGACAGTGAAATTCAGGACGGTGAAAACCCTCGCCTGGTCATCAAGGTCTTGCCGGGTGAGCCTATCCGCTTGCGCAACGTGGTCGTCCGGGTCGAGGGTCCGGCCGCGTCCCTGAAAGCGTTCAAGGTGCCGCGGAGCGATGCGCTCAAGGCCGGTGCCGTTCTGAACCATGGTCATTATGAAGACGCCAAACGGCTGATACAGAATCAGGCGTCGCGCTACGGCTTCTTCAGCGGTCGTTTCACGAGTCAGCGTCTTGCCATTGATCCGCGTGCTGGAGTAGCGGACATCGAACTGGTGTATGACAGCGGACCCCGCTATTCGCTGGGTAAGGTGATGTTCAGTGGTGATTCGCCCTTCGACGAAGATCTGCTCAAGCGAATGGTGCCGTTCAAGGAAAACACGCCTTACGATTCGCAGTTGATTGCGGAGCTGAATCAGGCGATGCAGGCAAGCGGCTATTTCGAGGGCGTGCGCGTGGACGCAGCACCGACCGCAGCGGTCGGTCAGGTTATCCCGGTCACGGTTCAGCTTGAAACCCGCAAGCCACGCACCATGGGGCTGGGTCTGGGTTTCTCCACCGACGTCGGGGTCAGAGGCAAGGCCAACTGGACCCGGCACTGGGCCAACGCCCAGGGTCACAGCTACGGGTTCGAGTCGGAACTCTCGGCCCCTCGGCAGAACGTGGGTCTTTGGTACGACGTGCCGCTCGATCCGCCGTTGACCGACAAGCTGCGTTTCGCGGGCGGCTATCAATACGAAGAGATCGCAGGTACCGACAGCCTCAGCAAGCTGCTGACCGTCGGCCCCGAATGGCATAGCAAATTGCCCAGTGGCTGGGAACGGGTGATTTCGCTTAAATGGCAACGCGAGGAATACCGGCTCGGCGATGATTCCGGTCTAAGCACCTTGCTGATGCCGGGCATCAGCTATTCCTATCTGCGCAGCGACGACCGCATCGACCCGCACAAAGGCTACCGGCTGCAATTCGATGCGCAAGTGGCCAAGGAGGGGTTGGGGTCTGACGCCAACCTGGTTCGCGGCAACGTGCTGCTCAAAGGCCTGACCACCGTTGCGCAAAATCACCGTTTCCTCGGGCGCGTGCAGTTCGGCGGCAACTTCACCGATGGCTACACCTCGATACCCCCATCACTGCGCTTCTTCGCGGGTGGCGATCAGAGCGTGCGCGGTTATGACTACCAGACCCTGTCACCGACCAATTCCGATGGCGACCGGATCGGTGGGCGCTACATGGTGGCCGGCAGCGTCGAGTATCAGTATTCCATTGCCGAAAAATGGCGACTCGCGACGTTCGTCGATCAGGGCAATTCATTCAACAACCTTGATCTGCCGAGTCTGAAAACCGGCGTGGGCTTTGGTGTGCGCTGGGTTTCTCCGGTCGGACCGCTGCGTCTCGATCTGGCGCATCCACTGGACGATGACGGCGGCGTTCGTCTGCACTTTTCCATGGGGCCGGAGCTTTGACGAGGATGAACATCAAGCGCGGCCTGAAAATCGCCGGCCTGAGCCTGCTGGCGGTTTTGCTGATTCTGGTGGCAAGCATCTGGATGGTAGTCGGCACCCAAAGTGGCAGCCAGTGGGCACTGGCGCGAGTGCCAGGCCTGCAACTGGAGAACTTTCAAGGCCGGCTGGGCGGGCAGTGGAGCGCCGACCGGTTGCTCTGGCTGCAAGGCGAGGACCGCGTCGAGGTCCAGGCGCTGGCATTCGACTGGACGCCGGGTTGCCTGCTCAAAATGACGCTCTGCATCGATCGACTGAACGCCGAAAAGGTCATGCTGCACTTTGCGCCCGGCACCGAGCCAGCCAAAGAAGGCCCCATCACGTTACCCAATCTCACGTTACCGCTGGCTATTCAGCTCAAGGATGTCCAGCTTGGCAGTCTGCAACTCGACGGCATCGAGCAATTGCGCGACCTCAGGCTTGCCGCGCACTGGACGGCTCAGGGGTTGCAGATCGACAGTGCGCATCTGCAACGTGACGAACTGGTGCTGGACCTCAACGGCCTGCTCGATCCTGCTGGCGACTGGCCGCTGACCCTTGACGGGCAATTGCAATTGCCGCCGCAGGACGGCAAACCCTGGACGCTGGCCCTGGATATTCAGGGCGATCTGCTCAATACCCTGCACCTTAAAGCCGACAGCAGCGGGTACCTGACAGGTGTTCTGAGTGGAGAGTTGCAACCGCTCGCCGAGCATTTGCCTGCTCGCCTGAAACTGACCTCGGATCGTTTCAGGCCCAGCGCCGGATTGCCGGAAACGATACAGCTCGATCAATTGCTACTGACCGCTGAAGGTAATCTGGACAGTGGCTATCAGATCAACGGAACGGCCAGCCTGCCTGCTGATAAAAGCCCCATGACTCTTGTGCTGCAAGGGCTGGCGGATGCCAAGGGCGCCACCATTGACGCGCTGAACCTCGCTGCCAGCGAGCAACAGCGCCTGTTGGTCAATGGCAAGCTGAACTGGGAAACCGGTTTCAGCGCAGACGCTTCCGTCGACTGGCTCGATTTCCCGTGGCAGCGGCTTTACCCGCTTGAAGCGGAGCCTCAAGTGGCGCTGCATGCATTCAAGGGTGATGTGTCCTACACCGACGGCAAGTACCTGGGGAATTTCAATGCCGGTCTCAAGGGGCCGGCCGGCGCGTTTACCGTCGTCAGCCCGTTCAGTGGCGACCTGCAGCGGATCTATCTGCCGCAACTGGAAATGGTAGCCGGGCAGGGCAAAGCCAGCGGTCATCTGAACCTGCAATTCGCCGACGGCATCGGCTGGGACACGGCACTGGACCTGAGCGCGCTGGATCCCTCGTTCTGGGTGGCTGAACTGCCCGGCACGCTGGCCGGTCCTTTGCGCAGCAAAGGGCAATTCAAAAACGAGCAACTGGAGCTGACCGCCGACCTGGATCTGAAAGGTCGCCTGCGCGGGCAACCCGCGGTGTTGCAGGTCAAGGCCGACGGCCGGGGTCAGCAATGGAATTTGGCCGGCCTGAGCATGCGCCTCGGTGACAACCGGATCGAGGGGCGCGGCAGTCTCGATCAGCGCCTGCAGGGTCAACTGGATCTGAATCTGCCGCGACTGGGCCAATTGTGGCCACGCCTGCAGGGTCAGGCTAAAGGACGTGTGGATCTGGCGGGCACCTTGAAGGCGCCGCAGGGCCAGCTCAATCTGCAAGGCAGCCAGCTCGCGTTTCAGGACAACCGTCTGCAAAGTCTGGTTGCCAGCGCGAAACTCGACCCGGCGCAACGCGCGACGATCAACGTCAAGGGCTCGGGTATTCAGGCGGGCGATACGGCGCTGGGGACGTTGACGCTGGACGGCCAGGGCACCCTCAAGGCGCAGCAGCTGAAGCTTGATTTGCAAGGACCGTTGCTCAAGCTGGCGCTCGCGCTGGACGGCACGCTGGATAACGGCAACTGGCGTGGCCGTCTGGCCAGTGGCAACGTCCAGAGCGGCGGGCAGGCCTGGCGTCTGCAACAGCCTGCAAAGATCGAACGACTGGCTGATGGCAAACTCAATTTTGGTGCGCATTGCTGGTTGTCCGGTAACGCCAGCCTCTGTGGTGAGGATCAGCGGCTGATGCCCGAGCCTCGCTTGCGCTATCACCTCAAGAACTTCCCGCTCGACAGCTTGGCCCAGTGGATGCCGAAGGATTTTGCCTGGAAAGGATCGCTCAACGCCGACGTTCAACTGGATGTGCCAGCAGCAGGCCCCAATGGCCAGATCACGGTCGATGCCGGTGGCGGCACCTTGCGGGTGCGTGATAAGGACCAATGGCTTGACTTCCCCTATCAGACGCTCAAGCTGACCAGCTCGTTGACCCCCAAGCGCATTGACTCGCGCCTCGATTTCGACGGTGCGAAGCTGGGGCGTCTGCTGCTGAGTGCGCAGATCGATCCGCTGTCCAGCAACAAGGCCCTGTCTGGTGAATTCAGCTTGTCGGGTCTGGACCTGTCGGTGGCGCGTCCGTTTGCACCCATGGTCGAGAAACTCAACGGTCGTCTGAACGGCAGTGGTCGTCTGTCGGGTGGATTGCTGGCACCGCTGGTCAATGGCAGCGTGACGCTGCAGGGCGGCGAAGTGTCGGGTCCAGAACTGCCGATGGAATTGCGTGATCTGAATGTCCAGGCGCTGATTGCCGGGGAGAGTGTTCAGGTGAACGGCGGCTGGAAAAGTGGCGCCACGGGGCAGGGTTCTTTGACCGGACAAGTTGCCTGGGCACAGGCCTTGGTGGTTGATCTGAGCCTGAAGGGTTCACGGCTGCCAATTCATGTGGAGCCTTACGCCGAAGTCGAAGCGGCACCTGATCTGAAAGTTTCGATGCAGGGCGAGCGGCTGGCGGTTTCAGGAAAAGTACTGATCCCCAAGGGCACTATCACCGTTCGTGAGTTGCCACCTTCAACCGTCAAGCTGTCGGGCGACACCGTGATTGTCGGCCAGCAGACCGAAGAGGGCGCACCGCCGCTTGCCGTTGCCATGGACATCGACGTGGAAGTCGGCCAGGACAAGCTCAGTTTCAGCGGTTTCGGCCTCACTGCCGATCTGGTCGGGCGTGTCCACATAGGTGACAACCTCGATACCCGAGGCGAGCTGAATCTCAATAACGGGCGTTATCGGGCCTACGGGCAACGCCTGACCATTCGCAAGGCGCGGCTGCTGTTTGCAGGGCCTGTGGATCAGCCTTATCTGGATATCGAAGCGATTCGTCAGACAGACGATGTGATCGCCGGTATTCGCCTGACCGGCAGCGCCGAACAGCCAACCACCGAAGTGTTCTCGGAGCCAGCGATGAGTCAGGAGCAGGCGCTGTCCTATCTGGTGATGGGCCGTCCGCTGGGCAATTCCGGTGAGGACAACAACATGGTGGCGCAAGCCGCGCTGGCACTGGGCGTTGCAGGCAGCGCTTCGACAACTGGCAAGTTGGCCGATAATCTGGGCATCAAGGACTTCGAACTGGATACCACCGGCACCGGCGACAAGACCAACGTGGTGGCCAGCGGCAAGATCACCGACAAGCTGAGTCTGCGCTACGGGGTTGGCGTGTTCGAGCCTGCCAATACCATCGCGTTGCGCTACCTGCTCAGCAAGCGGGTCTATCTGGAAGCGGCCAGTGGAATCGCCAGCTCGCTGGACATATTCTACAAGCGCGACTTTTGATAGCGGGGCTGTCACAGAAGGCTGAAAAGATGTTGCGCTCGACAGAACAGGCAAGAACCCGCTAAAACGTTTCTTCTTATTGGCTCACCCAGCAAAGCGGAATACCGGTAATCATGGATCGATTCAACGCCATGCGCGTTTTCACCCGCATCGTCGAGCTTGGCGGTTTTGCCAGAGCCGCCGAGAGCCTGCAGATGCCTCGTGCGTCGGTGACGATCCTGATCAAGCAGCTGGAAGCGCATCTGGGTGTCCAGCTTCTGCAGCGCACCACGCGCCAGGTCAGTGCCACGCCTGATGGCAACGCATACTACCAACGCTGCCTGAGTCTGCTCGCTGATCTGGAAGATGCCGAGTCAGCGTTCTCATCCCTTAATACCGGGCCCAAGGGCCTGCTGCGGGTTGATCTGCCCATGAGTCTGGGATGCATGATCGTGATGCCCTCGCTGCCCGAGTTCACTCGGCGTTATCCGCAGATCGAACTGGAGATCGGCATGAGTGACCGGCAGGTTGATCTGATACGCGAAGGCGTCGATTGCGTGCTGCGCGCCGGAAGCTCCCATGACGAGGCGCTGGTCGCCAGGCCACTGGAAAACCTGACGCAGATGACCTGTGCCAGCCGGGCCTATCTGGATCGGCACGGCTCGCCGCTGGACCTTGATGAGTTGGCGCAGCATCAGGTGATCGAATATTTCTCGACCGGGACCAATAAGCGTTACGGGTTACAGTTCATGGTACGCGGACAATTGCACGAGCCGCGGCTGCCGCGATCAATTGCCGTCAACAGTGCTGAAGGCTATGTCGCCGCGTGCGAGGCTGGATTCGGACTTATTCAGGCACCGCGCTACCATATTGCCGACAAGTTGCGCAGCGGTACGCTGGTCGAGGTGCTGCGTGAATATCGACCGCCTGCATTACCGTTGATGGCGTTGTATCCGCCCCATCGACAGCTGTCGCGGCGGGTGAGGGTGTTTGTCGACTGGCTGGCTGAATTGTGTGCCCGACCCGAGATCAGGGACAGGCTCAATTCCTGAGCGAATTCGGAATTATCCGATATAGGCCATGCTGCACTTTCGTGTTTAACTTCTGGTTCTTATGTAAACCCACTGAAAAAGGACATCGTTTCATGGCTCAAGTGACTCTCAAAGGCGGCCCTGTTCAAGTCAAAGGCGAATTGCCAAAGAACGGCAGCGCTGCACCTGCTTTCACACTGGTGGGTGCCGGTCTGGCTGAGGTGACTCTGCAGGAGTTCGCCGGCAAGC
Organism: Pseudomonas sp. fls2-241-TYG-175; assembly: GCF_030209155.1. NCBI lineage: Bacteria > Pseudomonadati > Pseudomonadota > Gammaproteobacteria > Pseudomonadales > Pseudomonadaceae > Pseudomonas > Pseudomonas sp. fls2-241-TYG-175. The sequence goes on from NZ_JARVSO010000012.1 coordinate 66,111, forward strand.
GCAAAGTGCTGAACATCTTCCCAAGCGTCGACACCCCGACCTGCGCGACGTCGGTACGCAAGTTCAATGCTCAGGCGAACGATGTGGCCAACGCAGTCGTACTGTGCATTTCCGCTGACCTGCCTTTTGCCCAGGCTCGCTTCTGCGGCTCCGAAGGTCTGGAAAACGTCAAGAACCTGTCCACCTTCCGCAGCGCCGATTTCAGCGAAAACTACGGCGTCGCCATTGCCGACGGTCCTCTGAAAGGCCTGACTGCACGTGCTGTCGTGGTTCTGGATGAAAACAACAATGTGCTGCACAGCGAACTGATTTCCGAAATCGCTGAAGAACCGAACTACGAGGCTGCACTGGCAGTATTGAAGTAACGTTCGGCAACACATCGACGGCCTGAATCCGTTCAGGCCGTTTTTATTTGTGCTTCAACCGTTTAACGAAAGTAAGCGCTTGGTAAAGGCGCTTTGCTTGCAGCTCATCTGTGCTTATTGTTCAGCCTCCAAAGTAGCCCTCACCTGTAATGGTTGATTTATTCATGCAATCGTCTGGCCCCCGTAAATCCCGTCGCTGGTTGATCAGTTTGTTGGTTCTGTTGCTCATTGTCGGCCTGTGCTGGTGGTTCTGGCCCGGCTCTGCGTCGACGACCGGCACAGACACGGCTGGCAAAGCCACGCACACCAGCAAATCGAGTGGCATGGTCAGGCCAGGTTTTGGCGGCTCGGCTGCGGCTGTTCCAGTGCGCGTCGCGCCGGTGACGCAGGGCGATTTCCCGATTTATTACAAGGCGCTGGGCACTGTTACTGCAACCAACACCATCAATGTGCGCAGCCGGGTTGCGGGCGAACTGGTCAAGCTCAACTTTCAGGAAGGCCAGATGGTGAAGGCGGGCGATCTGCTGGCGGAAATCGATCCGCGCAGTTATCAGGTCGCACTGCAGCAGGCCGAAGGCACGCTGGCAACCAATCAGGCACTGCTCAAAAATGCTCAGCTTGACGTTCAGCGCTATCGCGGCCTTTACGCCGAGGACAGCATCGCCAAGCAGACGCTGGACACCGCCGAGTCGCTGGTCAATCAGTACCAAGGCACCATCAAGACCAATCAGGCAGCGGTGGCCGAAGCGAAGCTCAATCTCGACTTCACCCGTATCCGTGCGCCGATTGCCGGCCGGGTAGGGCTCAAGCAACTGGACGTCGGCAATCTGGTGGCTGCCAACGACACTACTGCGCTGGTCGTGATTACCCAGACCCAACCGATTTCAGTCAATTTCACGTTGCCCGAGAAAGACCTGTCCAGCGTCATTGCCCGCTATCGCACCGGCGACAAGCTGCCTGTCGAAGCCTGGGACCGCGGCGACGTCAAGATGCAGGCCACCGGTGTACTCGCCAGCCTGGACAACCAGATTGACGTGGCAACAGGCACCCTGAAGTTCAAGGCGCGTTTTGAGAATCGTGACGAAGCCCTGTTCCCCAATCAGTTCGTCAACGTCCGGCTGCGGGCCGATACGCTGACCCAGGCCATTCTGGTGCCCACCGCTGCGGTCCAGTTCGGCACCAACGGAACGTTCGTGTACGTCATGGACGGTGACAAGAAGGTCAAGATCAACCTGCTCAAGACCGGCCCGAGCAACGAGACGTCCACGGTTATCACCGAAGGTCTGGCTGCCGGAGACCGTGTAGTGCTGGAAGGTACCGACCGTCTGCGTGACGGCGCCGAGGTCGAAGTGGTCAGCGACAGCAAGGACGTGCCCGCAGGGCCGGGCCAGAAACTGCAGGGCAAGCCTGACAGCGGTACCGATAAATCGGCGTCGGTTCTGAAGGCGGATAAACCAAGCGTATGAACATGTCCCGCCTGTTCATCCTGCGCCCGGTCGCCACCACGCTCAGCATGCTGGCGATTGTGCTTGCCGGTTTGATTGCCTATGGCCTGCTGCCCGTTTCGGCGCTGCCTCAGGTGGATTACCCGACCATTCGTGTGATGACGCTGTATCCGGGCGCGAGCCCGCAGGTGATGACCAGCGCCGTGACGGCGCCGCTGGAACGTCAGTTCGGGCAGATGCCGGGGCTGACCCAGATGGCCTCGACCAGCTCGGGCGGCGCTTCGGTCATCACGCTGCGCTTCAGTCTGGAAATCAACATGGACGTGGCCGAGCAGGAAGTGCAGGCCGCCATCAATGGCGCCACCAACCTGTTGCCCACTGACCTGCCTGCGCCACCGGTCTACAACAAGGTCAACCCGGCAGATACGCCTGTACTGACTCTGGCGATCACCTCCAAAACCATGCTGCTGCCCAAGCTCAACGATCTGGTCGACACACGCATGGCGCAGAAGATCTCGCAGATCAGCGGCGTCGGCATGGTCAGCATTGCCGGTGGACAGCGGCAGGCCGTACGAATCAAGGTCAACCCCGAGGCACTGGCTGCCAACAGCCTGAACCTCGCGGATGTGCGCACACTGATCAGCGCCTCCAACGTCAATCAGCCCAAGGGCAACTTCGACGGTCCGACCCGGGTTTCGATGCTGGATGCCAACGACCAGCTCAAGTCGCCCGAGGAATACGCCAACCTGATTCTGGCCTACAAGGATGGCGCGCCACTGCGCCTGAAGGACGTGGCGCAGATCGTCGACGGTGCCGAGAACGAAAGGCTGGCGGCCTGGGCCAATCGCAATCAGGCCGTTCTGCTGAACATCCAGCGTCAGCCGGGCGCCAACGTCATCGACGTGGTGGACCGGATCAAGACCCTGCTGCCCGGCATCACCGATAATCTGCCGGCCGGACTCGACGTGACGGTGCTGACCGATCGCACCCAGACCATCCGCGCCTCGGTCACCGACGTCCAGCACGAATTGCTGATCGCCATCGTGCTGGTGGTGCTGGTCACGTTCCTGTTCCTGCGTCGCCTGAGCGCGACGATCATTCCGTCGATTGCCGTGCCGCTGTCCCTCGTCGGTACGTTCGGGGTCATGTATCTGGCCGGTTTTTCCATCAATAACCTGACCCTGATGGCGCTGACCATTGCCACCGGTTTTGTGGTGGACGATGCCATCGTCATGCTGGAAAACATTTCGCGCCACATCGAAGAAGGCGAAACGCCTCTGCAGGCCGCGCTGAAAGGGGCAAAACAGATCGGCTTCACCCTGATCTCCCTGACACTTTCACTTATCGCGGTACTGATTCCGCTGCTGTTCATGGCCGATGTAGTGGGGCGGCTGTTCCGCGAGTTCGCCATCACGCTGGCGGTCGCGATCCTGATTTCCCTCGTGGTCTCGCTGACCCTGACGCCGATGATGTGCGCGCGTCTGCTCAAGCGCGAACCCAGGGAAGAGGAGCAAAGCCGTTTCTATCGTGCCAGCGGTGCGTGGATCGACTGGCTTGTCCATGTCTACGGTGGCGGTTTGCGCTGGGTGCTAAAGCACCAACCGCTGACACTGCTGGTGGCCATCGGCACGCTGGGTCTTACGGTGCTGCTCTACATCATCGTGCCCAAGGGCTTTTTCCCGGTGCAGGACACCGGCGTCATCCAGGGCATTTCCGAAGCCCCTCAGTCCGTGTCCTTCAAGGCGATGAGCGAGCGCCAACAGGCACTGGCCGATATCATCCTGAAAGATCCATCGGTGGTCAGTCTGTCCTCTTACATTGGTGTGGATGGCGACAACGCCACGCTCAACAGCGGCCGGCTCCTGATCAACCTCAAGCCCCACGGCGAACGCGACCTGACCGCTGCCGAAATCATTCAGCGCATACAGCCGGAAGTCGACAAACTGTCGGACATTCGCCTGTTCATGCAGCCGGTGCAGGACCTGACCATCGAAGACCGCGTCAGCCGGACCCAGTATCAGTTCAGCATGTCATCCCCTGACGCAGAGCTGCTCAGCGAATGGAGTGTCAGGCTGGCAGATGCACTGGCTCAGCGCCCCGAGCTGACGGATGTCGCCAGCGATCTGCAGGACAAGGGTCTTCAGGTGTATCTGGTGATTGACCGGGATGCGGCCAGTCGGGTCGGCGTCAGCGTCGCCAACATCACCGACGCGCTGTATGACGCGTTCGGTCAGCGCCAGATTTCAACCATCTATACCCAGGCCAGTCAGTACCGGGTCGTGCTGCAGTCGGCGTCCGCCAGCGAGCTGGGGCCGGAAGCACTGGAACAGATTCATGTGAAAACCACTGACGGTGCGCAGGTCAAACTGTCGAGCCTGGCGCGGGTCGAGCAGCGTCAGGCGCAGTTGGCCATTGCCCACATCGGCCAGTTCCCGGCAGTAATGATGTCGTTCAATCTGGCGCCGAACATCGCGCTGGGCGAGGCGGTCGAGGTCATCGAGCAAGTGCAGAAGGACATCGGCATGCCGATTGGCGTGCAGACCCAGTTCCAGGGCGCGGCGCAGGCGTTCCAGGCATCCTTGTCCAGCACGCTGCTGTTGATTCTCGCAGCCGTGGTGACGATGTACATCGTATTGGGCGTGCTGTACGAGAGCTATATTCATCCGATCACCATTCTCTCGACCCTGCCTTCCGCTGCGGTCGGCGCGTTGCTGGCGCTGCTCATCAGCGGTAACGACCTGGGCATGATTGCCATCATCGGCATCATTCTGCTGATCGGTATCGTCAAAAAGAACGCCATCATGATGATCGACTTCGCGCTCGACGCAGAACGCAATCGTGGTGTCGATCCCGAGACGGCGATCTACGAAGCGGCCCTGCTGCGTTTCCGGCCGATCCTGATGACGACTCTGGCAGCGCTGTTCGGCGCCATTCCGTTGATGCTGGCCACCGGTTCCGGCGCAGAGCTGCGTCAACCGCTGGGTCTGGTGATGGTGGGCGGTCTGCTGCTGAGCCAGATTCTGACCCTGTTCACCACACCGGTGATCTACCTGTATTTCGACCGGCTGGGTCGCCGATGGAGCCGCAAACCTGACGCCCCGGTTCGACTGGAGAAGGCTGACGCATGAACCTGTCAGCACCCTTCATCCGCCGACCGGTCGCCACCGTTCTGCTGAGCCTGGCAATCATGCTGCTGGGCGCCGTCAGTTTCCGGCTGTTGCCGGTGGCGCCATTGCCGAACATGGATTTCCCGGTCATTGTCGTTTCGGCCAGCCTGCCGGGCGCCAGTCCGGAAATCATGGCGTCGAGCGTTGCCACGCCGCTCGAGCGGTCGCTGGGCACCATCGCCGGGGTCAACACCATGACCAGCAACTCGAGTCAGGGCACGACGCGGGTGATTCTGCAGTTCGATCTGGATCGGGACATCAACGGTGCCGCCCGTGAAGTCCAGGCCGCCATCAACGCATCTCGCAATCTGCTGCCCAGCGGCATGCGCAGCATGCCGACCTACAAGAAGGTCAACCCGTCCCAGGCACCGATCATGGTGCTGTCGCTGACGTCGACCGTGCTGGAAAAAGGCCAACTGTACGATCTGGCGTCCACCATCCTGTCGCAGAGCCTGTCCCAGGTCACGGGCGTGGGTGAAGTGCAGATCGGCGGCAGTTCGCTGCCTGCGGTGCGTATCGAACTGGAGCCGCAGTTGCTTTCCCAGTACGGCATCTCGCTGGACGAGGTGCGCACAGCGATTACTGGCAGCAACGTCAGGCGACCCAAAGGCTCGGTGGAAAACGATCAACACAACTGGCAGGTCCAGGCCAACGACCAGTTGGAAACGGCCAAGGATTACGCGCCGCTGATCATTCGCTATCAGGATGGCGCAACGCTGCGACTCAAGGATGTTGCCAAGGTCAGCGATGCGGTCGAGAACCGCTACAACAGCGGTTTCTTCAATGACGACAGGGCCGTGTTGCTGGTCATCAACCGGCAGGCCGGTGCCAACATCATCGAGACGGTGGCGCAGATCAAGGCCCAGTTGCCTGCATTGCAGGCCGTATTGCCTGCCAGCGTGAAGCTCGACATCGCCATGGATCGTTCCCCGGTCATCACTGCAACCCTGCATGAAGCCGAAATGACCCTGCTGATCGCCGTGGTGCTGGTGGTGCTGGTGGTGTTCCTGTTTCTGGGCAGCTTCCGCGCTTCGCTGATTCCAACCCTGGCGGTACCGGTCTCGCTGGTGGGCACCTTCGCCATCATGTACCTGTGCGGATTTTCCCTGAACAACCTGTCTCTGATGGCGCTGATTCTAGCCACGGGGCTGGTGGTGGACGATGCCATCGTGGTGCTGGAAAACATCTCAAGGCACATCCATAACGGTCTTGACCCCATGAAAGCGGCTTTTCTGGGGGCCAGGGAGGTCGGCTTCACGCTGTTGTCGATGAACGTCTCGCTGGTGGCCGTGTTCGTTTCGATTCTGTTCATGGGCGGTCTGGTCGAAAGCCTGTTCCGCGAGTTTTCCATCACGCTGTCGGTGTCGATCGTCGTCTCGCTGGTCGTTTCCCTGACGCTGACGCCCATGCTCTGCGCCCGTTGGCTGAAGCCGCGTGAGGCGGAGCAGGAGAATGCGTTTCAGCGCTGGAGCGAGCGGGTCAATGACCGGATGGTGGCCGGCTACGATCGTTCGCTTGGCTGGGTGCTGCGTCACCCGCGCCTCACGCTGGTGAGCCTGCTGATCACCATCGTGGTCAATATCGCGCTCTACGTCGTAGTGCCCAAGACCTTCCTGCCGCAACAGGACACCGGGCAACTGATGGGCTTCGTTCGCGGAGACGACGGCCTGTCGTTCAAGGTGATGCAGCCAAAGATGGAAATCTTCAGGCGCGCCGTGCTGGCGGACCCGGCAGTACAGAGCGTCGCAGGCTTCATCGGCGGCAGCGGCGGGACCAATAACGCTTTCATGATCGTGCGCCTCAAGCCCATCGGCGAGCGCAAGCTGTCGGCCGAGAAGGTGGTCGAGCGGCTGCGCAAGAACCTGCCGCATGTGCCGGGCGGCCGTCTGTTTCTGGCCCCGGATCAGGACCTGCAGTTGGGCGGCGGGCGCGAACAGACCAGCTCGCAGTATCAGTACATCGTGCAGAGCGGCGATCTGGAAGTCCTGCGCGAGTGGTACCCAAAAATCGTCGCCGCGCTCAAATCGCTGCCGCAACTCACGGCCATCGATGCGCGGGAAGGGCGAGGGGCGCAGCAGGTCACGCTGATCGTCAATCGCGATACCGCCAAACGGCTGGGCATCGACATGAACATGGTCACCGCGGTGCTGAACAATGCCTACAGCCAGCGTCAGGTTTCCACGATCTATGACAGCCTGAACCAGTATCAGGTCGTGATGGAGGTCAACCCCAAATATGCGCAGGACCCCGTCACCCTTGAGCAGGTACAGGTCATCACGGCCGACGGGCAGCGAGTGCCGTTGTCGAGCATCGCGCACTATGAACGCAGCCTGGAGAACGACCGCGTCTCTCATGACGGTCAGTTTGCTTCAGAGAACATCTCGTTCGATCTGGCCGAAGGGGTCAGCCTCGATCAGGCCACCGTCGCCATCGAGCGTTCCGTCGCAGCCATCGGCTTGCCTTCGGAGATCATTTCGAAGATGGCCGGGACTGCGAACGCGTTTGCCGCGACGCAGAAAAGCCAGCCCTGGATGATTCTCGGTGCCTTGCTGGCGGTGTACCTGGTGCTGGGGATTCTGTATGAAAGCTACATTCACCCACTGACGATCCTTTCGACCTTGCCGTCGGCGGGCGTGGGCGCCTTGTTGACCATCTATGTGCTGCGCAGCGAATTCAGCCTGATCTCGCTGCTGGGTCTGTTCCTGTTGATCGGCGTGGTGAAGAAGAACGCAATCATGATGATCGATCTGGCGTTGCACCTGGAGCGGGATCAGGGCATGACGCCTCAGGAATCCATCCGCAGCGCCTGTCTGCAGCGTTTGCGGCCCATCCTGATGACCACCATGGCCGCCATTCTGGGCGCGCTGCCGCTGTTGCTGAGCACCGCCGAGGGCGCCGAAATGCGCCGACCGCTGGGCCTTACCATCATTGGCGGTCTGGTGTTCAGTCAGGTGCTGACGCTCTACACCACCCCTGTGGTTTACCTTTATCTCGACCGCCTGCGTCACCGTTTCAGCCGGTGGCGGGGCCGTCGTACCGATGCCGCTCTGGAAACTCCGTTATGACTGATCGCCTCGCCTTCACAACCCATCACCGATGGCTGGTCAGGCCGCTTGCCATGGGACTCTGCGTCTTGTTGCTGAGTGCCTGTGCGGTCGGCCCGGATTATCACAAGCCGGACATGGCCACGCCTGCCAGCTTCAAGGCGGCAGCAGGCTGGAAGCAGGCGACGCCACGCGATGACGCAATGGCCAGAGGCGCATGGTGGGAGGTCTACGACGACAAGGCGCTCAACGCACTGGTCGAACGCTTGAACGCCTCCAACCAGACCGTGGCACAGTACGAAGCTCAGTACCGTCAGGCCCAGGCGTTGATTCGCAGCTCGCGAGCAGCGTTCTTCCCGACCCTTGATCTCTCCGTCGGCAAGACCCGCTCCAGTCAGGGAACCGGCAGCAGTACGTCGGGGAGCAGTAACCTCAACTCCGGCATCCGCGAGACCCACAGTGCCCAGTTGGGTGTCAGTTGGGAGGCCGATGTCTGGGGCAAGCTGCGTCGCGGCCTTGAGGCCGACACGGCCAACGCACAGGCAAGCCTTGCGGATCTGGCGGCCATGCGTCTGAGTCTGCAGTCGGAACTGGTGCAGAACTACCTGCAACTGCGCGTCATCGACGAGCAGAAGCGCTTGCTGGAAGCCACGGTCGATGCCTATCAGCGCTCGTTGACGCTGACCCAGAATCAGTACCGTGCCGGTATCTCGGGGCGTGATGCCGTGGCTCAGGCGCAGACCCAGTTGAAAAGTACCCAGGCCGATCTGATCGATCTGGCGTGGCAGCGGGCGCAATTTGAAAACGCCATTGCCGTGCTGATGGGCATGGCGCCAGCGGACTTCAATCTGCAGGCGACCACCTCCATCCCCAGGCTGCCGCAGATTCCTGTCGGTTTGCCTTCCGAGTTGCTCGAGCGCAGACCCGACATCGCCGCCGCCGAGCGTTCGGTTATGGGCGCCAACGCCAATATCGGTGTGGCGAAGGCGGCTTATTACCCGGACTTCACCCTGAGCATGAGCGGCGGCTATAACAGCAGTACGTTTGCCAACTGGATCAGTTTGCCGAATCGCTTCTGGTCGGTCGGTCCGCAACTGGCCATGACCCTGTTCGACGGGGGGCGACGTTCTGCTGAAGTTGAACGTACCGAAGCCGTCTACGACCAGACCGTTGCCCAGTACCGACAGACCGTGCTCAACGGTTTCCAGGAGGTAGAGAATTACCTCGTTCAGCTCAAGGTCTACGAAGAGGAAGCCGATGTTCGTCAGGAAGCCCTGGTGGCTGCCCGCGACTCCCTGCGCCTGACCAGCAATCAGTACAAGGCCGGTCTTATCGGCTATCTGGATGTGGTCAACGTACAGGCCACGGCACTGAGCAACGAACGTACGGTGCTGAACGTGCTGCAAAGTCGCCTGATCGCCAGTGTGCAGTTGATCGCTGCACTGGGCGGCGGCTGGGATGCTCAAGAGGCGCAAGCGTCGCCGGTGGCCGAGCGCTGAGGTCATGGAGGTCTCTGTATGGCAGCGCTTGCTGACCGGTAAGGCCGGCTGAAACTGAAACACGGCGATGGCGTCTGATTCCAAACACTGGCAGGATCAGTGCTCACCGCAGGCACGTGCCCGGTGCCCACGGTCAGTTTGAGAAACACAAGAGACCCATCCATGGAAAAAGTTCTCATCATCACGGGAGGCTCCAGGGGGATTGGCGCAGCCACGGCCATTCTTGCTGCGTCTCAGGGCTACCGCATCTGCATCAACTACCTGTCTGATCATGCCGCTGCCGAGAGAACCTGCGCGCAGGTCAGGGCTCAGGGCGCCCAGGCCATCACCGTACAGGCGGACGTCAGCAACGAAGACGAGATCATCCGACTGTTCGCCCGTGTCGATGCCGAGCTGGGGCGCGTGACGCATCTGGTCAACAACGCCGGTACACTGGCCCAGGCCTGCCGGGTCGAAGAAATGTCGGAATTCCGCATGCTCAAGATGATGATGAGCAACGTCGTCGGCCCCATGCTTTGCAGCAAGCATGCGTTGCTGCGCATGTCGCCGCACCATGGCGGGCAGGGCGGCAGCATCGTCAATGTGTCTTCGGCAGCGGCCAGACTGGGATCGGCCGGGGAATATGTCGATTACGCCGCATCCAAAGGAGCGCTGGACACCTTCACCCTCGGCCTTTCCAAGGAAGTGGCGCCGGAGGGTATACGGGTCAATGCGGTCAGACCGGGTTTCATTTTCACAGACTTCCACGCCCTCAGTGGCGATCCGTTCCGCGTGAGTAAGCTTGAAGGCGCGCTGCCAATGGGGCGTGGTGGTACCGCCGAGGAAGTTGCAGAGGCGATTCTGTGGCTGCTGTCGGACAAGGCTTCCTACGCCACGGGTACGTTCATTGATCTGGCGGGCGGTCGCTGACCGGCACTCTGTCACATCGTCGAGGTCAATAATGTCGGTCCTTTTTTCAAGGAGCGACGATGAACGAATGGTGGCAGGAAGTCGTGACAACGCTGCAGTCGGAATTTTCGGACGTTACCGACGCATCACAAATGACGCGGGTGGCGGTCCGTCTGACGGTGGCCGCGCTGTTGGGCGGTATTCTCGGTTTCGAGCGCGAGAACCGCGGCAAGGCCGCTGGCGTGCGCACCCACATGCTGGTGTCGATGGGTGCAGCGCTGTTCGTTCTGGTGCCACGCCTGGGCGGCGCCGATGACGACGCGTTGAGTCGGGTGATTCAAGGGCTGGTCGCCGGGATCGGCTTTCTGGGCGCGGGAACCATCCTCAAGGAAAACGCGAGAAACGTGGCGCAGGTCAAAGGCCTGACCACGGCGGCCGGGCTGTGGATGACTGCCGCAATCGGCGTGTCGGCGGGAATGGGCCGTGAGATGACCGCTATCCTCAGTACCTTTCTGGCACTCGGTATTCTTCGCTTTGTGCCGTACATCGTCGAGCGGGCTGACCCGTCCAAAGGCACTACGGCCAAAAGGAACGGGTCAGAGGATCCCTAGTTGTCCCTCAATAAGTAGTTGCACTCCAGAATCGATCAGATAATGACTGGCGGCTCCTGAACAGGCGGATCACCGGCAGGCGGGTCGATGACCGGAGGCACTGTCGTCGGAGGCTCCTGTTCAGGAGGCGGTACTTCCGAGGGGGGGACTGGAACGGGAGGTTCATCGATGTTCGGGTCGATGGGTTCCGGCGGGGTTGGAATATTCATGGCTTCAGCCTCCTTGTTGGCCTGTTGGCTTTCTTTCGACTTGCGCCCGTCACCGATGATTCAATCCAATCGCAACGCTGCCGTGGGCTGTGGGCATATCGCCTGACGAGGTTGACTTGTCCATTGCTGCGCTATGCTCTGAAACGTCGTCATCCTCTGCTCAAAACCTTTGAACTTTAGTCACGCAGACCGCTCGGAACCTAAGCAGCCGAATCAGGCGAGTTGTCAGCGCAGGGGGGATTTGTGCTGCCGTATCGTCAATTTTTCAATTGCATGGAATGCACAGGAGCGTCCCTGGGGCGTGAAGGAGTGATGCTCGATGAATGAACAGCCATACGGCCCGGATTCCCTGGCCTCAGAAGTGCCGCACCCAAGTCGTCCCTTGTCATTGACCCAAGCCCTGCAGTTGCCCCGCATCGTGATCGAAGACACGCTGCCGGTGATCGATGGTGGGTTGTTTGCGGCGAAAGGTATCGTCGGCCAACCGGTGACCGTCACCAGCAAGGTCTACGCAGACGGTCACGACAAGATGGCCGTCAACATTGTCTGGCGCGCTGCGGATGAAGAACACTGGCACAGTGCGCCAATGCGCGAACTGGGCAACGACAGCTGGGTCGGTGAGTTCACGCCGACCTCCGTGGCCCGCTATGTCTTTCGCCTGGAAGCCTGGATTGATCAGTTCGGCAGCTACCGCTACGAGCTGGAAAAGAAATTCGGCGCGGGCGTGGCCATCGAGCTGGAGCTGGAGGAAGGTCGCATCCACCTCGTTCATGCAGCGGAACGTAGCCAGGATGAGCAACGTCATGCCATCGAGCGTGTGTTGCAGCGTCTGGGCGAGTCGGACAACGACGAGAAGGTTGCCCTGTTGCTGCACAGCGAAACTGCAGGCCTGATGAAACAGGCTGACAATCATGCGTTCCTCAGTCGCAGTGCAGAGTTCCCGCTCGACATTGAGCGTGAGCTTGCCCAGTTCGCCAGTTGGTACGAGCTGTTCCCGCGCTCCATCACCGATGACAAGGCCCGCCATGGCACGTTCAACGACGTGCATTCGCGCCTGCCGATGATTCGTGACATGGGCTTTGATGTCCTTTATTTCCCGCCGATCCATCCGATCGGTCGCGCACACCGCAAAGGCCCCAACAATTCCCTGACCGCAGGCCCCGATGATCCGGGCAGCCCTTACGCCATCGGCAGCGAGGACGGCGGTCACGAGGCGATTCATCCGCAACTGGGCAGCCGTGAAGACTTTCGTCGCCTGGTTGCCGCTGCAGCGGATCACGGGCTGGAAATCGCGCTGGATTTCGCCATTCAGTGTTCTCAGGATCACCCGTGGCTCAAGCAGCATCCGGGCTGGTTCTCGTGGCGTCCAGACGGCACCATTCGTTACGCGGAAAACCCGCCGAAGAAATACCAGGACATCGTCAACGTCGACTTCTACGCACCGGATGCGATTCCCGGCCTGTGGCTGGAACTTCGTGACATCGTGCTGGGTTGGGTCGAGGAGGGCGTGAAGATCTTCCGCGTCGACAATCCGCACACCAAGCCGCTGCCGTTCTGGCAATGGATGATCGGTGAAGTGCGCAGTCAGCATCCTGACGTGATGTTCCTGGCTGAAGCCTTTACCAAGCCCGCGATGATGGCCCGCCTGGGCAAGGTGGGTTACTCGCAGAGCTATACCTACTTCACATGGCGCAACACCAAGGCCGAGCTGTCCGAGTACTTCACCCAGTTGAACGAGGTGCCATGGCGCGATTGCTACCGGCCGAACTTCTTCGTCAACACGCCGGACATCAACCCGCGATTCCTGCACGAGTCAGGGCGGCCCGGATTTCTGATCCGTGCGGCACTGGCAACCATGGGATCGGGGCTGTGGGGCATGTATTCGGGCTTCGAACTGTGCGAAGCGGCGCCTATTCCCGGCAAGGAAGAATACCTGGACTCCGAGAAATACGAGATCAGGGTCCGCGACTTCACCGCGCCGGGCAACATCATTGCCGAGATTGCCCAGCTCAACCGTATTCGCCGCCAGAACCCGGCGTTGCAGACCCATCTGGGCCTGAAGCTGTTGAATGCCTGGAACGACAACATCCTGTATTTCGGCAAGCGTTCGGCTGATGGCAGCAACTTTGTGCTGGTCGCGGTCAACCTCGACCCGCACAACGTTCAGGAAGCGAACTTCGAGTTGCCGCTTTGGGAAATGGGCTTGCCAGACGATGCAGTGACGTCCGGTGAGGATTTGATGACCGGTCACCGCTGGAACTGGTACGGCAAGGTGCAGTGGATGCGCATTGACCCGTCGTATCAACCTTTCGGTATCTGGCGTATCCAGGTCGCACAGTAAAACTGCAAGGAGTCAGCCATGGCAAAAAAGCCCGATGACGCGGCATTCATCAAAGATCCGCTCTGGTACAAGGACGCGGTGATTTACCAGGTGCATGTGAAATCGTTCTACGACTCCAATAACGATGGGATCGGCGATTTCGCGGGCCTGATCGACAAGCTCGACTACATTGCCGCGCTTGGGGTCAACACGATCTGGCTGCTGCCGTTCTACCCATCGCCGCGTCGGGACGATGGCTACGACATTTCCGAATACCGCGACGTGCACAGCGACTACGGCACGATGGCGGACGCCAAGCGTTTCATCGCTCAGGCCCACAAGCGCGGCTTGCGGGTCATCACCGAGCTGGTCATCAACCACACCTCGGATCAGCATCCGTGGTTCCACAAGGCCCGACATGCCAAGCGCGGCTCCAAGGCACGTGATTTCTATGTGTGGTCGGATACCGATCAGAAATACGAAGGCACGCGCATTATCTTTCTCGACACCGAGAAGTCCAACTGGACGTGGGATCCGGTGGCAGAGCAGTATTTCTGGCACCGCTTCTATTCGCATCAGCCGGACCTGAATTTCGACAATCCGGCGGTCATGACAGCGGTGCTGGAAGTCATGCGTTTCTGGCTGGACATGGGCATCGACGGTCTGCGTCTGGATGCGATCCCTTATCTGATCGAGCGCGATGGCACCAACAACGAGAACCTGCCGGAGACCCATCAGGTTCTCAAGCGGATTCGGGCCGAGATCGACGCCAATTACCCGGACCGCATGTTGCTGGCGGAAGCCAATCAGTGGCCGGAAGACACCCAGTTGTACTTCGGTGACAGCAAGGGGCCTGACGGCGATGAGTGCCACATGGCATTTCACTTCCCGTTGATGCCGCGCATGTACATGGCGCTGGCGCAGGAAGACCGCTTCCCGATTACCGACATTCTGCGTCAGACCCCGGAAATTCCGGAAAACTGCCAGTGGGCGATTTTCCTGCGCAACCACGATGAACTGACCCTGGAAATGGTCACGGATCGTGAGCGTGACTACCTGTGGAATTACTACGCCGCGGATCGTCGTGCGCGGATTAACCTCGGCATCCGCCGTCGTCTCGCCCCTCTGGTGGAGCGTGATCGTCGTCGGGTCGAGTTGCTGAACAGCATGCTGTTGTCCATGCCGGGCACACCGACCCTCTATTACGGCGACGAGATCGGGATGGGTGACAACATCTATCTTGGCGACCGGGATGGCGTGCGTACGCCGATGCAGTGGTCCATCGACCGCAATGGCGGTTTCTCCCGCGCCGATCCGGCCAGCCTTGTGTTGCCGCCGATCATGGACCCGATGTACGGCTTCCAGTCGGTCAACGTCGAAAGTCAGGAGCGCGATCCACATTCGCTGCTTAACTGGAACCGCCGCATGCTGGCTGTGCGCAAACAGCAGAAAGCATTCGGACGCGGCACGCTCAAGATGCTGTCGCCTTCCAATCGCAGGATTCTGGCGTACCTGCGCGAATACACCGGACCCGATGGCCACAGCGAAATTGTGCTGTGCGTGGCCAACGTCTCCAGCGCAGCCCAGGCCGCAGAACTCGAATTGTCGGCCTATGCCGGCACCGTTCCCGTCGAGATGCTGGGTGGCAGCGCATTCCCGCCGATTGGCCAGCTGAGTTATCTGCTCACGCTGCCGCCTTACGGTTTTTACTGGTTTCTATTGGCTTCGGAGAATCAAATGCCCAGTTGGCACGTCGAACCGGCACAAAGCATGCCGGACTTCCCGACCCTGGTGCTCAAGAAGCGTCTGGAGGAGCTGCTCGACGAGCCGCTCCGCAGCACCATGGAAAACACCTCACTGGCGGTCTACATGCCCAAGCGCCGGTGGTTCGCAGGCAAGGACAAGCCCATCGAGCGGGTCAATATTGCCTACGCGGTTCGTTTCGGCGATCCGGCACATCCGGTCCTGCTCAACGAGATCGAAGTCACCGCAGGCGAACAGACCGAACGCTATCAACTGCCGTTCGGCCTGCTGGCGGAAGAGGAAATCAACAGCGCATTGCCCCAGCAACTGGCGCTGGCCAGGGTCCGCCGTGGCCGTCAGGTGGGATTGATCACCGATGCCTTCACGCTTGAAACTTTCATTCGCGCCGTGATTCAAGGCATGCAGGCCGACACCGTGATCCCTTGCAATGACGGCGAACTGCGCTTTGAACAGACTGCGCAACTCGCGCCGCTGGGGCTGAACAACGAATCTGAAGTGCGTTATCTGTCGGCCGAGCAGTCCAACAGCTCGGTGGTAGTGGGCAGCGGTCTGGTTCTCAAGATGATCCGTAAAGTCAGCGCCGGTACCCACCCGGAACTGGAAATGGGCGCGTTCCTGACCAATGCAGGCTATCGCAACATCTCGCCGCTGCTGGGCTCTGTGGTCCGCGTGGGGCATGACGGTGAGCCGCATCTGCTGATGATCGCCCAAGGCTATCTGAGCAATCAGGGTGATGCATGGGAGTGGACGCAGAACAATCTGGAGCGCGCCGTTCGTGATGAGCTCGCGCATGGTGTTTCCGAGCAGGAGCAGCACTACAACGCGCTGCTTGAATTGGCCGATTTCTCCCGCAGCCTGGGGCAGCGTCTGGGTGAGATGCATCAGATTCTGGCCACGGCGACCGACAATCCGGACTTCGCCGTGGAAGTGACCCGCCAGGAAGATGGCGACGCCTCGGCAAAAAGCGTGGTGGCCCAGCTGGATCGAGCCTTGCAACTGCTTGAGCAGCGCAAAGGCGACCTCGGTGCCGATGATCAGCAACTGGTGGACGACCTTGTCGCCCAGCGTCAGGCCATCGCGCAGCATGTTGCGCGTCTCGCCAAGCGCTCGGTGGGCGGTCTGCGCATCCGCGTACACGGAGACCTGCACCTGGGTCAGGTGCTGGTGGTCAAGGGTGACGCGTACCTGATCGACTTCGAGGGCGAGCCTGCGCGTGCATTGAGCGAGCGTCGGGCCAAACACAGCCCGTTCAAGGATGTCAGTGGTGTGCTGCGCTCGTTCGACTACGCTGCCGCCATGGCCGTGCGCAGCGCGCAAAGCGTGGACACTTCCGAAGAGGCTGCTGCCGCCCGCAAACGCGTTGCCAGTACGTATTTGTCCCAGGCCCGTGAAGCGTTCATCGAAGGTTATCGCGCAGCGACCACCGAGATGGCCCACACCTGGAAAGATTCAAACGGGGAGGATGCCGCGCTGGAACTGTTCACCCTGGAAAAAACCGCTTATGAAGTAATCTACGAAGCCGAGAATCGCCCGACCTGGCTGGCTGTGCCGCTGCAAGGCTTGCGTGGATTGCTGCACCTGTCTGATGGAGAGCCAACATGAATGCACCTGACAAAACCGGTATGCGTCGCCAGGCGATGCCCGCCGCAGTGGACATGGATGCGTTGATCCGTGCTGAACATCGTGACCCTTTTTCGATTCTCGGCCCGCATGGCGATGGTGGCAGCGGGCAGTTCGTCCGCGCCTACCTGCCGGGCGCCCTGAGTGTGCGTCTGCTCGCGCCGGATGACGGGCGCGAACTAGGCGAGCTTGAGATGAGCGAAGTCCCGGGTTTCTTCATCGGTCATCTTGAACACCCTCAGCCCTACCAGTTGAAGATCAACTGGGCAGGCGGCGAACAGATCACCGAAGACCCTTACAGCTATGGCCCGTTGCTCGGCGAAATGGACCTGTATCTGTTTGCCGAAGGCAATCATCGCGACCTGAGCAGTTGCCTGGGTGCGCAGGTGACCAACGTCGGTGGCGTGGACGGTGTACGTTTTGCCGTCTGGGCACCGAACGCCCGGCGCGTCTCGGTGGTCGGCAGTTTCAACAATTGGGACGGCCGTCGTCACCCGATGCGTCTGCGTCACCCGACCGGTGTCTGGGAAATCTTCGTCCCGCGCCTGCAACCGGGCGAAGTCTACAAGTACGAGATTCTCGGCCCTCACGGTATTCTGCCGCTCAAGTGCGACCCGATGGCGCTGTCCACGACGCTGCCACCGGATACGGCCTCCAAGGTGTCCGCACCGCTGCATTTCAACTGGAACGACAACCACTGGATGGACACGCGGGCCAGCCTTCATGACGTGAGCGCGCCATTATCGATCTATGAACTGCACGCCGGTTCGTGGCAGATGGAGCAGAACGAGGAAGGCGAGTGGCGTCAATACAACTGGCGTGAGCTGGCAGACCGTCTGATCCCGTACATCAAGGAACTGGGGTTTACCCACATCGAGCTGATGCCAATCATGGAGCACCCGTTTGGTGGTTCGTGGGGCTATCAACTGCTTGCCCAGTTCGCACCGACTGCACGCTACGGCTCGCCTGAAGATTTCGCGGCGTTTGTCGACGCCTGTCACCAGGCGGGCATTGGCGTGATCCTTGACTGGGTGCCTGCGCATTTCCCGACCGATACTCACGGTCTGGCTCAGTTCGATGGCACTGCCTTGTATGAATACGCCGACCCCAAGGAAGGCTTCCATCAGGACTGGGACACGCTGATCTACAACCTGGGCCGCACCGAGGTCCATGGCTTCATGCTGGCGTCGGCGCTGCACTGGCTCAAGCATTACCACATCGACGGCCTGCGGGTGGATGCGGTGGCCTCTATGCTGTACCGCGACTATTCCCGCAAGGCGGGCGAATGGGTGCCGAACCGTTTTGGCGGCCGCGAGAACCTCGAAGCGATCGACTTCCTGCGCCACCTCAATGACGTCGTCGCGCTGGAAGCGCCGGGCACCATGGTCATCGCCGAAGAATCCACGGCGTGGCCGGGTGTCAGCCAACCGACCCAACAGGGCGGTTTGGGTTTCAACTACAAGTGGAACATGGGTTGGATGCATGATTCGCTGCACTACATGGAACAGGACCCGATCCATCGTGAGCACCATCATGGCGAATTAAGCTTTGGTCTGATGTACGCATGGTCCGAACGCTTCATCCTGCCGATTTCCCACGATGAGGTGGTACACGGCAAGCACTCGCTGATCGACAAGATGCCCGGTGATCGCTGGCAGAAGTTCGCCAACCTGCGCGCCTACCTGACATTCATGTGGACCCATCCCGGCAAGAAGCTGCTGTTCATGGGCTGCGAGTTCGGCCAATGGCGCGAGTGGAACCACGACGAGCAACTGGACTGGTACCTGCTGCAGTACGCGGATCATATCGGCGTGAAGAAGCTGGTCAGCGACCTGAACCGTATCTACCGCGAAGAAAAGGCCCTGCACGAACGTGATGCAGAGCCGATGGGATTCCAGTGGCTGATCGGTGACGACAAGACCAACAGCGTGTATGCCTACTTGCGCTGGAGCAAGGAAGGCGAGCCGTTGCTGGTGGTCGCCAACATGACGCCGGTTCCGCGCATGGACTACCGCATCGGTGTGCCGTTCGATGGCAAATGGGTCGAATTGCTCAACAGCGATGCCGAAATGTATGCAGGTTCCAACATGGGCAATGGCGGAGGGGTAGTGGCCGATGATCAGCAGGCACACGGACAGCCCGTGTCGCTGAGTCTGAACCTGCCACCGTTGGCGGTGCTGATTCTCAAGCCGGTGGGGCGTCAGGACTGAAAGTAATGACCTGTTATAGGTCATAGGGCACGGTGGGAGGCGTCACCACGTCTCCGACGTTGCGCTGTCGCGCAGCAGGCACGAACCGTGGGAGGAGGCTTGCCGGCGATGCGTTCTGTCAGTCGACTTTTTTGACTGGCTTTACGCAATCGCCGACAAGCCGCCTTCGTCGTTCAAAGGTTTTGTGCGGTAGAGCGCTGGCTGCAAGTCGATTACCAACTCAGCCTGATCCCGACGCTGAAGCCCGTTTGTTGCGTGTCCCTTCCGCTCAGCTCCCGCCTGTGATCCGCGCTCAGGTAAACACCCAGGTGTTCAGATGGCTGTGCCACCAATCCGGCACCCAGACTCGCGGTTTTCGAATCATGTTCTGTTCTGATCCTGTCGACACTTTGATAAATAACGATGTCGTGGCCGTTAGCGTCGCGCCAGAGATCGGTCCTCATATAGGGCTCTACGGGCACTCCCCAGGGTCTGTAACGACCCTTTAACCGTATGCCCAAACGCCCCGTGTTCCGGGACGGGCTATCAAATTCGAGAGAGGATATCCCGTCGTGCCGATCGTCCAGATCGACACGCTGGTGAATGACCTGTACCTGCGGTTCTGCCACCCAGTTGGCGCCAACAGGCAAGGGATAACCGGCCTCAATCGACAGACTTACTACGTGACCGTCGATATCAACGCGCACGCCACGCTCGGAGCGGCTTGAGCCGTCGAGGCGTGTGCCCATCGCCACAGCGTCCACATAGCCTTGACGGGGACCGATCAGCGTCCAGTACGCGCCGATGCTATCGCCGCGAAGGCTCAATCGGCCGGTACGAGTGTCCTCGAATCCGCCCGCGAAGCCCTTGATGCGTCCTTTCAGGCGATTGTTCGCCACGAAGATGCCGACCCGCTGGATCGCGCCATCGCCAGGCTGCCAGGCAAACAGGTCGTGGCCGATCTGGTAGCCCTCAAGCGACGCGTCGAGGCTCGGGCTGACCGTACCGGACCAGTGCTGTTTGAGATCACTGCCAAATACGCGCGCCCAGCCTGCCGGGCTCGCACCCTGTTGATTCAGCAAATACTGATCGCCCTGTCGTTCGTGGAAAGTGCCTAACGAGGACGTCGCCAAAAGGGCAGCGGCAGGCGCTATGACGGAATAGTCCGGCACCTCCTGCCGGTAAATCGGGACCGGTGCCGCACCGCGCAGGGGCTCGGGCAGTGGCGGTGTGCCGACGGCCGGAACGGGCAGGGTGGCTGCAGGTTGTGGGATAGTTGGGGCGGTTGGTTCGGGTGTTGGTGGAACAGGTTCGGCAGGAGATTCAGGCTCAGGTGGTGGCGTTGGCGTTGGCGTTGGCGATGGAGGTGTAGGTGCTGGCTCCGGCGCTGGATCAGGCTCGGCAGGCAGACTCGCAATCGTCAGTGGTGGTGAAAGCACGGAGGAACGCAGGAACCAGCTGTTCTCGCTGCCCGCCGTGGCACCGCCCTTGAACAGGTAATACTGGTACGCCCCGACCGACAGCGAGTTCTCCAACGAGAATGCGCCGTTGTCACTGGTTGCCCCTTGAATGGCCTGGACCACTTCGATGCCGTTGCTCTGGGTCAGCGCGCCCGGACCGCCTTCGTTGATGACGGTCATGCGCGTGGTTCCGCCGATTCGACCCTGGGCGATCACCAGCCTGTCACTGTCGGAGCTGTCGTCGCCCAGCACCGACTGCACTAACAACTGCCCGTTGAGACCGGTGTAATTGCCTTGCACCGTCAGGGTGTCCCGAGCGAATCCGCCGCTCAGGTCCAGGGCGCCTGCATTGTTCAGCGTGGCGGGCGTGGTGCCGTTGAATGACCTGATCGCGCCTGACGCGGATGACAGGCGACTGCTGGCATCCATGTTCAAAACCCCGGTTCCGCTGGCGCTGTCTCCCAACGTCAGGTCGCCCGCCAGGTCCATCCGTGAACCATTGCTCAGATTGACCGTTTCCCACTGGCGATAGCGGGCGGGCACTGCCGAGGTCGTGTTGTCCAGCGTCAGCGTATCGTTGCCCGTTCCGCCATCGAGCACGCTGCTGGTGCTGAGGTAATACTCGCTCAGGTTGTACAGACGGGCGATGTCGTCGCCTTCGGCCATCAGTACGCTGCCCGTCACGTTGCCGCCATCACGCCAGGTGAACTGGTCGTTGCCGAAGCTGGCCCTGATGCCGCCGATGATTTCGCCGCCACTGAGGGTCAGTCGGTCATCACCGCCACTGACGCTGACTGCGCCACCGATTCTGCCGCCGGACACGTTGATGGTGTCGCGCCCGAAGCCGGTGACCAGATTGCCAATGATCGTGCCGCCGGAGAGATCGAACAGGTTGTCGTCCAGCTTCATGTCCACCCGCCCGATACTGCCGCCACTCATGGTCGCCCGGTCGCCATCCTCGAACGCTCTGGTGATGATGCCGCCCGTCATCTGGAAGGTGTCGAGTCCGTCGCCCTGAGCCAGTGAGCCGATGCTGCCCCCGCTCATGATAAAGGTGTCCGGTTCCGCTCCCTGGCTGATATCGCCGGTGACGATGCCCGCGGACAGTGAGAACCGGTCTCTGCCAGCGCCTTGCGTGACATTACCGGTAATACGGCCCGAGTTCATGTCCACGCTGTCCAGACCCGGGCCGAATGTGACATTGCCATTGATCGAGCCGCTGCCACCGGCAGGGAAAATCAGCGTGTCGTTGGCCCCCGACCAGGTCACTGCGCCGCTGCTGCCGCTGTCACAGGTTTGCGTGTCACTGCCGGGCGTCGACACCAGAGCGCACGCGCCTTCGGCGTAGGGCGAAACGATCACCAATAGCGCGACGGTCAGAAGTTTGCCTTTGCCACACTGCGGGAACTGCTTGAGGGTCATGACTGCTCTCCCTGTGAAGTGGTCAGGGAGGCATGAAAAGGTTGCGTCGGGTGCCCGGCTGCCACGTCAGTGACGTCGCGCTGGAGGCTGGCGACGACTGCTCTGCCAGCCCACAGAAAGGGCCGCACGTTCAAGTCAAGGATGGATCCCGTTCAGCGTCAAGAAGTTGACCGACCGACGGCAAAGGGATTGGCTGAATACGCAACCTATGGAACAAGCAGAGAAAAGCTTATAGCGTAATGAGCGTTTTCAGGCGGTTTGGCGAGCTCGGCGAGACAGCCAGAGGGTCAGCAGCAAAGCGCTGATCGAGAGCAGGGAGGCGTAGAAAAATATCCAGTCATAACCCTGACCCAGCGCGATGGCCCCCATCACCGGGCCGGCAATCGCCAGCGCCAGATCAAAGAACACCGCATAGGCACTCAAACCTGCGCCTCGACTGGGCGTCGGCACGCTCTTGATCGCTTCGACGCCCAGCGCCGGGTAGACCAGAGACAGACCGATACCGGTCAATCCCGCGCCAGCCAACGCGAAGCCGCTGCTCGGTGCAAGCCACAGTAATACCAGTCCACAGGTTTCCACCGCCATGCAGAGAATGGCCGCGTTGAACCCGCCGAGTCGATTGATGGCCCCGATGAATAGCAGCCGGGCAAGGATGAAGCACACCCCAAACATGCTCAGGCAATAGGCTGCGCCTTCCCAGCCACGGCTCAGGTAGAAGAGGGTGATGAAGGTGGTCAAGGTGCCGTAGCCGATGGAGGACAATGTCAGCCCCAAACCATAGGGCGCAATGCGGCCGAACACCGACCAGTAGGGCAGGCGTTCGCCGGTAATGATGGGCACTGAAGGCTTGTTGCGTATCAGCCACAACGCCAGGCCTGCCATGACGATCAGCGCAATACCCAGGCTGTTGAAGCCCACAGCGTCGATCACCACCACGCCCAGTGGTGCACCGATGGCGATGGCGCCGTAGGAGGCAATGCCGTTCCACGAAATCGACTTGGCAGTGTGTTCCGAACCCACCTTGCCGATGCACCAGCTGATGGTCCCGACGCCGATCAGTCCTTGGGAAACGCCCAGAAACAGGCGGGCCAGAATCAGAATCGACAGGCTCGCAGTGGGAAAAGGCTCAAGCAGGGTGGCCAGCAAGGTCATCGCGCCACTGATACCAATGCCCCACAAGCCGAAGACAATCGCGCGTTTACTGCCCAGTGTATCCGTGGCCCGACCGGCATAGGGTCGGCTGAGCAGGGTGGCGAGGTATTGCGACGCGATTGCCAGACCTGCGATCAGCGGACTGAAACCCAACTGGTCATGAACATAGCCCGGCAGCACCGCGATCGGCAGGCCGATGCACAGGAAGGCGATGAAGGTGTAGAGAACGATGGAAACGATTTGCAGCGTGATCGTGATCGAACTGGGCTGCACGGCAGATTGTTCAGGTGAGGCAGGCATCGGGCTCGTTCGCTGGCAGGCGGTGGGCGTGAATCATCATGGCCCGCGTTGCCCATAAATGAAAGCACGCTAACGGTTTATCTGTCGCTGCACGGCGCTGTTGCCGTTGCGTTTGGATAGTCATAGGATGACTGATCACAAACAATAACAAAAAGGTCTTCCATGAAAAAAATCCTCCTGCTGGCCGCTGCGGTTGGCTGCTCGTTCGGTCTGCCGGTCCAGGCATCGACCTTCGCTTATATCTCAAGCCCCGCCGACGGGCTCATCTCGCAGTACCAGCTGGACGACGCCAGTGGCGCGCTCAGCCTGGTCGAGCAGACCAAGGCAGGCGATCAGGTCAACCCGATGGCGCTATCGCCCGACGGCAAGGCGCTGTTTGCAGCGTTGCGCGCCAAACCGTATCAGGTGGTCAGCTTCAGCATCGAGCCTGTGACCGGGCATTTGAAGCCCTTGGCTCAGGCGCCATTGGCAGAGAGCCTGGCGTACCTGTCCACCGACCGCAGCGGCCGCTTTCTGATGGGCGCGTCCTATGGCGCCGATTTGTTGAGCGTGCAGCCCATCGACGCCCAGCATCGCCCCAGCGACAGCATTCAGACTTACAAGACCGGTATGCACGCGCATTCGGTGCGCACCGACCCAAGCAACCGATTCGCCTATGCAGGCAACCTCGGCGTTGATCGCGTTCTGCAATACCGCCTCGAACCCAAGGACGGCAAGCTGGTGCCGATCGGTGAGGGCTATGTGACGGTTCCTGAAAACACCGGACCGCGCCACCTGGCGTTCGCACCGAATGGCAAATTCCTCTATGTCGTCGGCGAAATGAGCGGCACCGTCACGGCCTTTTCGATCAATGACAAGACCGGAGGCTTGAAGCAGGTCAACCAGGCCAACGGCATTCCCGAGCGTCTGAAGCTGGCTCCGGGGCAGGCGCGGGATGCGCGTAACAACGACTTGAAGGACGATCCGACCCCGCGCATCTGGGCCGCTGACGTGCGTATTTCGCCCGACGGCAAATGGTTGTTCACGAGCGAGCGCACCAGCAGCAGTGTGTCGGTGCTCAAGGTTGACCCAGCCACTGGCAAGGTCACGTTCGTGGAAAACTATCCGGTTGAGGAAAAGCAGCCGCGTAACATCGCAGTGGCGCCGAACGGACGCTGGTTGCTGGTGACCGGGGAGAAAGCCGAGAAGGTCGGCAGCTACAGCATCGCAGCGGACGGCGCGTTGAAGCGCGTCGGTGAGGCACCGTCAGGCAAAGGCGCGTTGTGGATCGAAATGCTCAGCCAGCCTTCGCAGTAATACCACCCGTTTTGTTTTGGTGGTTCTGAAACGCAAAACCCCTGCCGCAAGGGCAGGGGTTTCAGGTACAGCAAGTGCGATTCGAGGCGTCTGGCTTAGAACGCCACGCCCTGGCTGCGCAGGTAGTCGTCGTACGTACCGCTGAAGTCGATTACGCCGCTCGGGCTCAGCTCGATGATGCGCGTGGCCAGCGAGGACACGAACTCACGGTCATGGCTGACGAACACGAGAGTGCCCGGATAGTTTTCCAGCGCGAGGTTGAGGGCCTCGATGGATTCCATGTCCAGGTGGTTGGTCGGTTCGTCCATCACCAGCACGTTCGGCTTTTGCAGGATCAGCTTGCCGAACAGCATACGACCCTGTTCGCCACCGGAAATCACTTTGACCGACTTGAGGATCTCGTCGTTGGAGAACAGCATGCGGCCCAGAGTACCGCGAACCAGCTGCTCGCCACCCTGGGTCCATTGACCCATCCAGTCGAAGAGGGTGCTGTCGTCTTCGAAATCGTGAGCGTGGTCTTGCGCGTAGTAACCGATCTCTGCCGACTCGGTCCACTTGACCGAACCTGCATCCGGTTGCAGCTCGTTGACCAACGTGCGCAGCAGGGTGGTCTTGCCGATACCGTTCGGGCCGATGATCGCCACGCGCTCGCCGGCTTCAACGGTGAAGCTGAAGTCCTTGAACAGCGGCACACCATCAAAACCCTTGGCCATGCGCTCGACCACAACCGCTTGACGGTGCAGCTTCTTGGTCTGCTCGAAACGAATGAACGGGCTGACGCGACTGGACGGCTTGACCTCGGCCAGCTGGATCTTGTCGATCTGCTTGGCGCGGGAGGTGGCCTGCTTGGCTTTCGAAGCGTTGGCCGAGAAGCGGCTGACGAACGACTGCAGCTCGGAAATCTGCGCTTTCTTCTTGGCGTTGTCGGACAGCAACTGCTCGCGGGACTGGGTCGCCACGGTCATGTATTCGTCGTAGTTGCCCGGGAACAGACGCAGTTCGCCGTAATCCAGGTCAGCCATGTGCGTGCACACGCTGTTCAGGAAGTGACGGTCGTGGGAGATGATGATCATCAGGCTGTTACGCTGGGTCAGGATGTTTTCCAGCCAGCGAATGGTATTGATGTCCAGGTGGTTGGTCGGTTCGTCGAGCAACAGCACTTCAGGATCGGAGAACAGCGCCTGCGCCAGCAGCACGCGCAGTTTCCAGCCGGGCGAGACTTCGCTCATCGGGCCGTTGTGCTGTTCGATGCCGATACCCAGACCCAGCAGCAGTTCACCGGCGCGGGACTCGGCGGTGTAGCCGTCCATTTCCGCAAACTCGGTTTCCAGCTCGGCCACGGCCATGCCGTCGTCTTCGCTCATTTCCGGCAGCGAGTAGATGCGATCGCGCTCGGCCTTGACCTTCCATAGCTCTTCGTGACCCATGATCACCGTGTCGAGCACAGTGAATTCTTCGTAGGCGAACTGATCCTGGCGCAGCTTACCCAGACGCACGTTCGGCTCCAGCATCACCTGACCACCCGAAGGCTCGAGATCGCCGCCCAGGATTTTCATGAACGTGGACTTACCGCAGCCGTTCGCGCCGATCAGGCCGTAACGGTTACCGGCACCAAACTTGACCGAGACGTTCTCGAACAGGGGTTTGGGGCCGAACTGCATCGTGATGTTAGCTGTGGAGATCAATTACTTTACCTATCAATAGCTTATGGTGCGCTTATTTGGGCCGGGACCCATTCAGGGCCAATCAGGAGCCTTTCCGGTTCGCTCCAGTCCGGGCTCGAGTTGATCCATCGCGCATGCGTCGACAGCAGCATCAGCGCGTTATGGCCGAGCTGCCGGGAGATAAATGCGGGGGTTCATGCCAGACATGGCGCGCATTGTCGCATAGGTATGGCGACAGTTGTATGGCGGGCTGAAGTGGATGTCCAGATTCTCCACAAGACCGTGCCATTGAGGGGCCTTTCATTCTACTGACGCACCATGACGAAAGCGATCAGGGTTTTACCTTGCGCCCAGCCATATGCTGTAAATACGCGATCAACTTCTCCAGATCCGCATCCGGCAATACCGCTTCCGAAAACCCCGGCATCTTTGCCTGCGGCCACTGCCGCAGATCCTGTGGATTGCGAATGTAGCGTTTGAGGAAGTCCGCTCCCTGGTACTCGGTCGGGTTGTAGGGGATATTCAAATCCGGTCCGAACTGCGCATCACCAGCACCGTTCAAGCGATGGCAGGCCAGACAGTTTCGCTGAAACAGGGCAAAACCCTGATTGATCGGATCGTCAACCTTCAGAGCAGGGGCCGGCAACAGCGCGGGGAAGCGTTCTGCAACCGAGGCCATGCGCTTGATGCTGGCCACCTCGAATGGCCATTGTTCCGGGCTGATGTTTCCAGCCTGCGGATCCGTCCATACCAGATAGAAAGGCCCCGCGCCGGGCTTGCCTTCAGCCAGTGGCGGCCACGGATGGGCGGGGTCTTCGATCGCCAGCCAGGCCCGTGCGCCTTGGTCATTGAGTAGCGGGGCGGCCGCCAGTTCGGCGGCAAACCCGTCCAGGGCCACGGCCTGCAGGTGATCGTCAGGCTTGATTCCGGTCAGCAATGCAGCCAAGGGCACTGCGCTATAGGTCATGTCCCGGTGGTAGGAGACATCGTCTTTTACAGTAATGGCCTGCAACTGGGGATGGGTAAGCAATTCTTCGGTTTGCCAGGTGCGGCTGCTCTCGCCGAGTTGCATTTCCAGTTGAGCTGCATACAAAGGCATGCTCAACATCAGAGCGCCGAACACAATAAGTGTTTTCAAAGTTCCGCCCTCGCTTTTGTGTTATCGAGCGTAGGCCGGTTATACAAAGGCATGGTTTCGCGGTCCAGTGAAGAAATCGACAGGTGCCCATGCTGTGCTGTTTCGAACAGAGGTAGAGGGCTCTCGACGCTGTGGGGCGGGACGGGCATACCACATCGCGCCTGACAAAGGCTGCCGCCATGGCCGCTAAATGCACTCACACAGATCAAGCTTGGCACTTTGCAGCCGAAACAGTCGAACGGAGGAAAAAACAGGCTACGGCAGGCTGCTACTGAATCATCTTCGGCTATTAGAAAACGTCACCTTCATAGAACGTTCGCCCGAGGTCGTTTTAACCACAAGTGTGCAAGTCATGAGGTCTGCAATGCTTAGAAACGCCCCTTTGAGTACCAAACTGCTACTTATTCTGATGTTCCCTCTGCTTGGCTTTCTGGCCTTTGCGGGGATTTTCGTGGCTGACAAAAGCGATACGCTCGGTTCCATGAACCGGGCTGTTACCGCTACCAATGCTGCACAGAAACTGAGCGATGTCGTTACTACCATCCAGCGTGAACGCGGCGCCAGCGGCGTGTTTCTGGGCAGTGGTGGCAAGTCCATGCAGAACGAGCTGAAGACCTTTCGCCAGGAAACCGACAAGGCGGTTGGCGTGATGCGAGCGCAAACGACCGAGGGTATTCCTGCGCCGGACAAGGTGCTTCGTGCGCTGGATGATCTGATCGCGCTGCGCCTCAAGGTCGATTCGCAGGCAATCAACAATACCGAATCCGGTGCCCGCTTTACCGACCTGATCAAAGTCCTGATCGGCTTCAATTATTCTCTGGAAGCGAGTATCGACGATCC
This sequence comes from Pseudomonas sp. fls2-241-TYG-175, assembly GCF_030209155.1. Taxonomy (NCBI): domain Bacteria; kingdom Pseudomonadati; phylum Pseudomonadota; class Gammaproteobacteria; order Pseudomonadales; family Pseudomonadaceae; genus Pseudomonas; species Pseudomonas sp. fls2-241-TYG-175. The sequence goes on from NZ_JARVSO010000012.1 coordinate 94,504, forward strand.
ACAGATCCTGCGCGGGTTGAGCTCGCTCAACCAGTTCGTGGATATGAAGGAACGCGCTGGCCGAGAGCGTGTATTGCTCGGTCTGGCGTTCAACCAGAACCGCTTTGACGCAGCACTGTTGTCACGCTTCAGCCGCAACCTCGGTGAGTTCTCCGGCTATTTCGAAGCTTACCAGCGCTGGTCGCCTGTCGAATTCAAGAACAAGCTGGATGCCGTTCTGCAACAGCCCGGCTCACTGGAAGTGGCGCGTCTGCAGCGTCTGGGTTTCGATACGCCGCTGGGTGATCCACTCAATATCAAGCCGGAAGACTGGTTCAACCTGGCCACCGTTCGCATCGACTTGATGGCCAAGGTGGAGGCGGAGCTGGGGCAGATGGTGGTGGGTCTTGCCAGTGATGAGCGTACCGACGCCGAACGCAGTCTGTACGTGGCAATCGCGATCGTGGTCCTGATGTTGATTGCCGTGCTGTGGCTGGCATCGGTCATCATTCGCAATATCAAGATCGCCGTTGTTGATGTGAATCGCACCCTGATCTCGCTTTCGACCCGTGACCTGACAGCCAGGACTCTTTATACGGGCAAGGATGAGTTTGGAGAGATCGCTCGCAATCTTGACAACATGGCCCTGCAGATCAGCGAAGTCATCCGCGAGATTGGCAGCGCCACCGCACAGGTCGCCACCGCGGCCGAGCAATCATCTGCCGTAGCCCTGCAGACCAGCAACAACGTGGCACAGCAACGTCAGGGCACTGACCAGGTCGCCACTGCCATCAGCGAGATGAGCGCCACGGTCAAGGACGTCGCACGCAGCACCACCGATGCCGCCGAGATGTCACAGCGCGTCAATGCCAGCACTCTGCAGGGCAAGACTGAAATCGAAAACACCATCAGCCTGATTCAGGGACTGGAGGTTCAGGCTGAACAGACCTCGCGGATCATTGGGGAGCTCAAGGGTGAAAGCGATTCGATCTCTTCGGTTCTGGATGTGATTCGTGGCGTTGCCGAGCAGACCAACCTGCTGGCCCTTAACGCTGCCATCGAGGCTGCCCGCGCAGGCGAGCAAGGCCGTGGTTTCGCCGTGGTCGCCGACGAAGTGAGGAACCTGGCCAAGAAAACCCAGGATTCCACCGTCAGCATCCAGAACATGATTGCCAACCTGCAGTCCGGCTCTGATCGGGCCGCCAGTTCCATGCAGGAAACACTGGGCAAAGCGAAGGAGGGCGCGAGCAACGTGGTGCGTGCCGGTGAGTTGCTGGAAGAAATCGCCGAAGGCATTGCGTCGATCAGTGATCGCAATATTCAGGTGGCTTCGGCCGCCGAAGAACAAAGCCTGGTCGCCGAGGAGATCCACCGCAACGTCAACGACATCAACACGCTGGTGGTTCAGGTCAGCGCAGGTGCCGAGCAGACAGCCGTCACCAGCCGCGAGCTGGCACGACTGGCCGAACAGCAGCAGGGGCTGGTCGGTCGTTTCAAGGTGAGCTGATCCAAAGGATCTGTTCTGATATCAAAGGCCTGTGAGCGTCAGCTTGCAGGCCTTTTTTGTTGGTCGTTGGCGCAGGTCATTCCGATGCCGCAACATCATCCGTTATAGCCCGAAAGCCCCAGCATGTGTCGAACACCTTCCAGGCTCAGCCTGGGGATGACGTCGTCCGGTACTCTGGATGTCGCCGACAGGTTGTAGACCTGGAAGTCGTCACCCATCACCGAGTTGGCCATCAGTTTCAGGGACGGCAGGATCCGCGACTCATAGTGTTGGTCAAGCCCGCACGGGGACAGTCTGGCCCCAGGTGTTTCGTAGTAGCGTCCTGCAGATTGATTCATGTCGAAACCCACCAGAAACACCTTGCTGAAGCCAAGGTGATGGGCAAGTTGCAGGGCCAGATACATGACGGTGCGGGCGTCGAAAAAGCCCAGGCTCATGTCCTTGCTGAAACCGATGTCCCTGCTGCGTCGGCTGAACAGTGAAAGCTTTCTGACCAGATCGGATCGCTGTTCGAAAAGGCTCGCGGCACCCAGCCGGTCGGCCTTCTTCAGCGCATAGACATTGCCCCTGGGCGAAGTTCGGAGCTTCCCGATCTGGCTGTCCCATAGGGCGATGTTGTCGCTGCTGCGCATGGCCTGGGCAAACAGTTCCGGCTGTTGCCTGGAAAAGTCCCGGTCCGAGCAGACGTAGAAGTGGGGGTTGATTCCAGCCCTGGTAAACATGGAAATCGCCCCATTCATCGTAATCATGGGGATGCAGGAAAACTCCCTTATCGGGAAGTCTGCTGCCGAGGCGCCCGAACCCACCAGAAAGACCGGCCCTGCCGAGTTGCCCTTGCAGTTGCCGAAATCTTGCTGATCACAGATATCATCGGAAACCTCGATGGCAACAGGCATAGGATAATCCGTTACTTTCGAAAAGTGTCTAATCATCGTGATGGCTTATTGATGTTATATGGTGCGGGTTAGTTACATACGCTGGTATTGGATGATATCACCCTGCATCTAAAAATAGTTCGCCAAGTTAAATCGCTGTTTTAGTCATGTATCCGGATTGTATCTGTTAGTTGTCCGAAGTTGCAGATGAATATCGAATATGAGTACGGTTGATTGGCTCGCCATCGTGATGAGGTGTCCAGGCGTAATGCGATGAAATACATGGATTTAAGTCAGTATGATGTCGTTATGATATTGCTTTGTGATATCATTTTAACTTGATGATTGTCCAGCAACGGAGTTGCAAAAATGCGCCCAGCGTCACCCCTCAAAATCTCCCTCTTTGCCATCGCGGCCTTTGCCGTTACCGGTTGTGCGAGCATCGTCAGCGATTCGAAATACCCGGTAGCGGTGACATCCAGTCCCTCCGGCGCTGCTTACGAGATCTTCAGGGTGGCGTTTCCGTTCGCTCGGGTGTCACGCCTGACGAGGTGACGCTGAGGGCTGGAGCGGGTTATTTCGACGGCGAGAAATACACGGTCACCTATCGCAAGGACGGCTATACCAGCAGCACTCAAACACTCGAGTCAGGCATTGACGGTTGGTACTGGGGCAACATTGTTATTGGTGGGCTGATCGGCATGCTGATCGTCGATCCCGCAACCGGCGCCATGTACACGCTACCGGAGAAGATCAATTCGACACTGACGGTAGCGCCGGTTTCGGCAATCTCTGCTGTTGGGCAGTCTTCGGTGCAGGTTCAATAGCTGCGGGCCGATACGCTCTTGTATCGGGCTTCAGGAATTCAAACGCCGCGCCTTCCCAGGAAGAGCGCGGCGTTTTTACGCGTGTCAGGGGAACTAGATGATGGCATTGCGAGACTATAGGTTCGCTTATGTTCGACAGGCTGTCTGATCGAGCGCGCATTCTTATGATCTCGGAGATCCATGACATGAAGTCCTTTTTTCGTCCCGCTCTGCTGCTGGCTGTTGCGCTGCCCCTGGTACTGGCTGGCTGTGGTGACAAGGAGCCGGAGCAGCGCGCCGCGTTCACGCAGTTCCTGCAGACCCGCATTGTCGACAAGCCTGGCGTTCGGGTTCCCACGCTGACCGAGGATGAAAAGAAATCCTTCGGCGATTACAGCTCCCACTATGCCGTCATCTCGGATTTCAACGCAGGGATGGATGCTTCGGTCAAGCCATTGAACGAGCTTGTGCAAAAGGGCGCTATTCGTTCGTTGAATGACGTGATGGAGCGCCGCGCCGACCTGAAGGCTGTGCAGACAGGCCTCAACGAGATGGGCGAGCAACTGACCAAAGAGCAGGCCAAGGCTGATGCCGCTCATGAGAAGCTGAAGCAGCCGGACGATCTGAAAGTGGTCTACAACAAGGCCTATGACAAGACTGTCAGCGTGCCGGCCAATACCTTTCGCGAAATCCTGCCGCAGATCAACGGCACATTCGAAAGCACGCTGAAGATTGCCGACTATGTCGATGCGCACAAATCGCAGATCGATCTGTCCGGTTCGGTTGCGAAAGTGAATGACCCAGTCGTGCAGACCGAGCTCAACAAGTTGCTGCAGGACCTCAACGCACAGGCGAAAAACGTCCAACAGGCGCAAGCCCGCTTGCAGGCTGTCATGCTGGGTCGCTGATCCGGACCCTTGCCTGAAGGCTGATAGCCTTCAGGCCCATGATGAAACCGGTCGATCGCACAATCGACCGGTTGCGATTTGCCCGTCACCGCCTAGTCTGTCTGGCAGACAGTCTGACGCCCTGTCAGACCTTGCAGTGAGGAGGTATCCCATGTCGACAATACCACCACTTTTCAACGACGAAGTTCCTGCCTGGGATCGTTATGCGGCGGCTGCGCTCAGTACGACGATCACGTGCACCGAGACGGCGGAGGAGGCGGTAGTGGCTGCTGCCGACCTTGCAGACAAGCTCGTCAAGGAACGCGAGAAACGGATCAAGGCTGCCAAAGAACAGCTTTTCCAGCATTGAGCTTCGCTTCGAGCCTGGTCCTGGACCGGGCTCGCTGGCCGATAAAGTGGCCTTCCTGATGTATGATCCGAAGTTCGTCGTTCACCTTTTCCGGCCAGTCGCTCAATGATTAATACCACCCCATTTGATTTGGTCCTTCGCGAAGCCGTGGTCGAGGATTCGTTGTGTGTAGCGGTATTAGGGCTGCAGGTATTTCTGGATACCTATGCCACCGAGGGCATTCGTGATTCGATTGCTCGTGAGGCCCTAGCGGCCTTTTCCTTGGAGTCCATTGCCGGGATTATTGCCCAGCCCGGTACATTTATTATCGTTGCCGAATCTCATGGGCATCTGGTGGGATTTGCCCAGGTGGCGCTGCTTACTGCGCACGAGATGATCGACACTGCGCAGGCGGCCGAACTGCAGCGTCTGTATGTACAGGAACGGTTTACCGGGCTGGGAGTAGGGAAGCGCCTGCTCAGGGCTGCCGAACAGCACGCCGCACTCGGCGGCGCGCTTCTGCTTTGGGCGACGGTCTGGGTGGGCAACGATCGCGCGCTGGGTTTCTATCCGCAAATGGGCTACAGGCTCGAGGGCGCGCCGATGTATGTGTTACAAGGCGAAGAACACGAGAATCGGCTATACGCCAAACGGCTGAATGGTTTTGAACCGAAGGACATGGATCCGCAATAAGGACATTGAATGTTACGCATATTGGGCAAGGCGTCTTCCATCAACGTGCGGAAGGTATTGTGGGCATGCGAGGAACTGGCAATACCGTTCACCCAGGAAGACTGGGGCAGCGATTTCAGATCGACCAACAGTGCAGCGTTTTTGAAGCTTAATCCCAATGCCATGGTGCCGGTCATCATTGACGGTGATTTCGTGCTGTGGGAATCCAACACCATCATCCGTTATCTGGCCGGTCAGTATGGCGGCGAGCACCTCTATCCCAGGGCGCCGAAGGCACGGGCGCGGGTTGATCAGTGGATGGACTGGCAGAGCTCTGACCTCAACAAGTCGTGGACTTATGCCTTTATGTCACTGGCACGTCGCTCGGCCAATTTTCAGGATGCAGACGCAGTTGCTACGTCGCTTTCCATATGGTCCAGGCGCATGCAGGTGCTGAACAGCCAACTGGAAAAGACCGGTGCTTATGTGGCTGGCGAGCAGTTTTCGCTGGCTGACATTGCTGTCGGGCTTTCAGTCAATCGCTGGTTCGAAACGCCTTTCGAGCATCCCGACCTGCCGGCAGTCAATGGGTATTACGAACGGCTCAGTCATCGGCCGGGCTATCTGTTGTACGGACGAAACGGTATCTCGTGACGTCTGATGGCGTCAGTGTTTATCCTTCACGCCCACCTGATAATCATCAAAGGAAACGCGGCAGTGACCCTCATTAAAATAACCGCTGGCGGCTATTCGTTTCTGGCCGAAACCAATCCGGACGCGCCGAAGACTGTCGCTGCGTTCTTGAAGCTGCTGCCTTATAAGCAGAAGTTTATTCATGTGCGCTGGAGCGGCGAAGGTTGCTGGGTGCCGCTGGACGATTACGAATTGAAGCTCGATGACACGTTGGTCGGCTTTGAAAACGCCACCAGTCATCCTTCGGTGGGCGATATCCTGTTTTATCCCGGCGGCTACAGTGAGACGGAGATCATCCTGGCGTATGGGTCGTGCTGCTTTGCCAGCAAGATGGGGCAGTTGGCGGGTAATCATTTCCTGACGATCACCGAGGGCAAGGAAAACCTGCGCAAGCTGGGTGTGAAAACACTCTGGGAAGGGGCGCAGGACGTGGTGTTCGAGCTGGCTTGAGCGTTGCGTTCGACAAAATGCTGGCGAGATGCCGATTCGCCAGTATTTTTTGGAACCGCTGATCTTCGCGAAGGGTCTAGTCAACAATGCTTCCACAACCCGGAAGTCGAACTGGAGATCAGTCCTTGAATATTTTCGAAGCACTACGCGAAAGCCATGATCGTCAACGCGGCTATGCCGATGCACTGATCCAGACCAGCGGCGATTCAGAAGCAAGGGCTCAGGCCTACAAGCAACTCAAGGAAGAACTTCAGGCGCATGAAACCGCTGAAGAACGTTTCTTCTATATTCCGTTGATGGAACACGACAACGGCATTGATCTGAGCCGTCACGCCATTTCCGAGCACCACGAAATGGACGAGATGATGGAAGAGCTGGACGAGACCGAAATGTCGAGCCCGGCCTGGCTGGCGACTGCAAAAAAGCTCTCCGAGAAAGTGCATCACCATTTGAAGGAAGAAGAGCAGAAGTTCTTCCAGATGGCTGGCAAGCTGCTCGACGAGAAGCAGAAGCAGTCCCTGGCGGGCAAGTACGTGAAAGAGTACGAAGAGCAAATCGCCGAAGGATGACGGGTGACCGCGATGCTAGAATCGGTTTTTTATCAGCGAAGGCATGACATGAAGTTAGCGATTCTGGTGATTGCGGCAGCGGTGTTGGTCGGATGCGCGGCGCCGTCGAATTCGGCACGTTCAGGCGGACCGTTCAAGATTCTCTCCAGCACCAAACCGGCGGCTGCCGTCGCCCAGTGCATTCAGGTGACCTGGCAGAACGAAGCCATGTTCGGCAGCTCTGCTGACGTGTTCATGGATAAGCTGTCTGGAGGGGGCTTCACTGTGTTCACCACAGAGACCCGTTACTTTGCGGATGTGCGTCCCCAGGGCGCAGCGTCTTCTGTCGATTTCTATGCCGCCCCGAGCGACACCCAGACAGGCCTGCGCTCCGCCGCCATCGCCACCTGCCTTTAGCATCGCCCTTCAGGCCCGCCACTCTGGTGGGCCTTTGCTTGCAAAAAGCAACGCCAGTCCCGTCTTTTCAACCTTCGACCTCTGTGCACTCACTTGCGGCGCGCACGCCCAGGTATGGGGCTTTGTTACCGAAATGTTTCTCTCAGTAGCGCCATCGTGTCCAAAGCGTTGAATGGCCCCATCGCAAAGCGTTTCCCAGTCCTTTGATTCGCCTCATTTTTTTAGCGATCTGCTTTTGCCGGGCATTCTATGGCACACTTTCTGCTCTCTATTCCGTTGTTACATACCTATATCCGCTATAGCGGAATAAAGACAAATCTGGTGGAGTTCATGTGATGCGCTACGGACCTTCTTTTCTGAAAACCTGTGTATTTGCTTTTGCAGCGGCCGTCACCCTGGTCAATCCGGCAATAGCAGCAGAGGGCAGCAAACTGGACGCGGTATTGAAACGCGGCAATCTGGTGGTCGGCACGGGCAGCACCAATGCGCCGTGGCACTTTCAGGGGGCGGACGGCAAGTTGCAGGGGTTCGATATCGACATCGGCAGGATCATCGCCAAAGGCCTGTTCAACGATCCGAGCAAGGTCGAGTTCGTGGTTCAGTCGTCGGACGCGCGCATTCCCAATCTGCTGACGGACAAGGTGGACATCAGCTGCCAGTTCATCACCGTCACCGCCAGCCGTGCCCAACAGGTTGCGTTCACCTTGCCGTACTACCGGGAAGGCGTCGCGCTGCTGTTGCCTGCCAATAGCAAATACAAGGAAATCGATGACCTGAAAGCCGCAGGCGACGGCGTAACGGTTGCCGTACTGCAGAACGTCTACGCCGAAGAACTGGTCCATCAGGCGCTGCCCAAGGCCAAGGTCGATCAGTACGACAGCGTTGACCTGATGTACCAGGCCATCAACTCCGGCCGTGCCGACACCGCAGCGACCGACCAGTCCTCGGTCAAGTACCTGATGGTGCAGAATCCTGGCCGCTATCGTTCGCCAGCCTTCGCCTGGAGCCCGCAAACCTATGCCTGCGCGGTCAAGCGTGGCGATCAGGATTGGTTGAACTTCGTCAACACCGCGCTGCATGAAGCCATGACCGGTGTCGAATTCCCGGCCTATGCCGCCTCGTTCAAGCAATGGTTCGGCGTGGACCTGCCAGTGCCTGCGATTGGCTTCCCGATGGAATACAAGTAAGTCGGATCGAACCTCTTGAAGGGCAGGGTGAGCTGAAATGCCAACCCTGCCGGGTACAGGCAACCATGAACTATCAGTTGAATTTTGATGCCGTCTGGCGCGATTTTCCGAGTCTGCTGGCGGGGCTGGGCCTCGGGCTGGAACTGGCCCTGATCTCGATTGCCATCGGCTGTGTGATCGGTCTGATGAACGCGTTCGCGCTGCTGTCACGTTATCGCGCGCTGCGTATCGTGGCGTCGATCTACGTGACAGTGGTGCGCAACACACCCATTCTGGTGCTCATTCTGTTGATCTACTTCGCGCTGCCGGGCCTGGGCATTCGTCTGGACAAGCTGCCGTCGTTCGTCATCACCCTGTCGTTGTACGCAGGCGCTTATCTGACCGAAGTGTTTCGCGCCGGTCTGCTGAGCATTCACAAGGGGCAGCGTGAAGCGGGGCTGGCTATCGGTCTTGGCGAGTGGCAGGTGAGGGCGTACATCGTTGTACCGGTGATGCTGCGTAACGTGCTGCCGGCGCTGTCCAATAATTTCATTTCGCTGTTCAAGGACACCTCGCTGGCCGCTGCCATCGCAGTGCCGGAACTGACCTACTACGCACGCAAGATCAATGTCGAAAGCTACCGGGTGATTGAAACCTGGCTGGTGACCACTGCGCTCTATGTGGTGGCCTGCTATGCGATCGCCATGCTGCTGCGCGCCCTCGAACAACGTTTGGCGATTCGCCGTTAGGAGGCCGTCATGTATCAACCCCCTGGCTGGCTGCAGGAAGTGTGGAATGCCCGTGAAGTGCTGTGGTCGGGTTTTCTGACCAGTATTCAGTGTTCGGCGCTGGCCATTCTGTTCGGCACCCTCATCGGCATGTTTGCCGGTCTGGTGCTGACCTACGGCGGATTTTTTGCGCGTCTGCCGATTCGGCTGTACGTCGATCTCATTCGCGGCACGCCGGTGTTCGTGCTGGTGCTCGCGGTGTTCTACATGGTGCCCGCGCTGGGCTGGCAGATCAGTGCCTTTCAGGCCGGTGCGCTGGGACTGACACTGTTCTGCGGCTCACACGTGTCGGAAATCGTACGCGGTGCCCTGCAGGCGATTCCGCGCGGACAACTGGAGGCAGGCAAGGCAATCGGGCTGCGGTTCGGCCAGTCGCTGCGCTACGTGCTGTTGCCGCAGGCCATGCGCCAGATCCTGCCGACCTGGGTCAACTCCTCGACCGAGATCGTCAAGGCTTCGACCCTGCTGTCGGTGATCGGCGTGGCCGAACTGCTGCTCAGCACCCAACAGGTGATCGCCCGGACCTTCATGACGCTGGAATTCTACCTGTTCGCCGGTTTTCTGTTCTTCCTCATCAACTACGCCATTGAGCTGCTTGGGCGACACATCGAAAAACGGGTGGCCTTGCCATGACACAAACCCAGACCAAAACGCTTTCACCCGCGTTGCTCAGCATCGAGGGGCTGCATAAATCCTACGGCACTGTCGAAGTGCTCAAGGGCGTCGATCTGCGCATGCAGAAAGGCAACGTCGTGACCCTGATCGGCTCCAGTGGCTCGGGCAAGACCACGCTGCTGCGCTGCGTCAATCTGCTGGAAGAGTTCCAGGGCGGACACATCCGGCTGGAAGGCCAGGACATCGGTTACAGCGAAATCAATGGCAAGCGCACCCGTCATCCCGAGCGCCTTATTGCTCAACACAGAGCCATGACGGGTATGGCGTTCCAGCAGTTCAACCTGTTTCCGCATTTGAGTGCGCTGCAAAACGTGACGCTCGGGCTGCTCAAGGTCAAAAAGATGCCCAGGGACCAGGCCGTGGCGCTGGCCGAGAAATGGCTGGATCGGGTTGGCCTGTTGTCCAGGCGCGATCACTTCCCCGGCCAGTTGTCTGGCGGTCAGCAGCAGCGCGTGGCGATTGCCCGAGCCATCGCCATGAATCCCAGTCTGATGCTGTTCGATGAAGTGACTTCGGCGCTGGACCCGGAACTGGTCGGCGAAGTGCTGAATGTCATCAAGGACCTGGCGGAAGAGGGCATGACCATGTTGCTGGTCACCCATGAGATGCGATTCGCTTACGAAGTGTCCGATCAGATTGTGTTCATGAATCAGGGCCGTATCGAGGAGCAGGGCCCGCCCAAGGCGCTGTTCGAGCAACCCAAGTCAGCGCGCCTGAGCGAATTTCTCAAAAACATCCGGTTTTAATTTTTTCAAGAAGGAGAACCCCATGAGCATTACCCGTTATGGTGCTGGCAGCACTGCCGGGGGCGGCCAGCCCCGTCCATTCGCACGCGCCGTCGAAGCCGATGGCTGGCTGCACGTCTCCGGGCAGGTCCCGGCGGTGGACGGCGAGATCATCGTCGGCGGTATCGTCGAGCAGACTCATCAGACCATGCGCAACCTGATCGCCATCCTTGAAGAGGCCGGTTACGAGCTCAAGGATGTGATCCGCGTCGGCGTCTGGCTGGAAGATCCACGCGATTTCTGGAGCTTCAACAAGGTCTTCGGTGAGTACTTCACGCCGGAGCACGCACCCGCACGCGCTTGTGTACAGGCCAACATGATGGTGGACTGCAAAGTCGAGATCGATTGCATCGCCTATCGGCAGAAGTAGCGGCTCAGATTTGCCGCCAGCCCGCGCTGGCGGCTCAACACTATGGATAGCAGCAGATGACCGACGTGACTCAAGCGAGCGAAGACACCATCAAGCGCCGTGCCCGCGGGCTGGACCGGGCGTTCGACATCCTAGACTTCCTCAAGGAAAAAGCCACGCCCATGCGGCCCAATGAGATTGCCAGCGGCATCGGCAGCCCCAAGTCCACGATCTACGAGCTGGTGGCTTCACTGCTGGAGCGACGGATTCTGGAGCCGGTCGGCAAGGACGGACACGTGTACCTTGGTCGCCAGCTGTATTTTCTGGGCCAGGCGCACCTGCGGCATTTTGATTTCACTCGCGAAGCAGAGGTGTGCCTGGGTGAGATTGTCAGCCAGACCCGGGAAACTGCGCAGATGTGCCTGCTCAATGGCCGTAAGTACACCGTGGCGCTGATGAAAGAAGGCGAGCGGCATTTCCGGATATCTTCGGACATTGGTGAGAATGCGCCGATTCCCTGGACGGCGTCCGGGCGCCTGCTGCTCAGCCACCTCAGTGACCAGGAGATCATCGACCTGATCGACCCTGAGGACTTCATCCTGCCGGGCGGCGAACGGCTGCCGCTGGACACCTTTCTGAGCGAGATCCGCAAGGCGGGTGAGGAAGGTTTCTTTTCCTTCGACAGCGTGGCCGACACCTTCACGCATTGCTTCGCCGCGCCGGTCAGGAACGAGCAGGGCCAATGCATCGCCACCCTGTGCATCGTTGCGCCGCGTGCCGATGCCAAGACTCATTACAGCGACTATCGCCGGGTGCTGATCGACAGCGCCAACGGCCTGGCTCGCCGAATCAACGAATAACGTGTTTTCAGCAGGAGATTACTGATGAGCATTGCCGTCATCGATAAGGGTTTCGCCCGGCCGGGAGACAGTCTGGTCAGCGACGTCAGCCTGCCTGCGCTGGTCGTTCACCAGCAGGCGCTTGATCACAACATTCGCTGGATGCAGACCTTCGCGACCAACAGCGGCGCCGAACTGGCACCGCATGGCAAGACCAGCATGGTGCCCGCGCTGTTCCGGCGGCAGATCGAGGAGGGCGCCTGGGGCATGACACTGGCGACGGCCGTGCAGACCCAGGCCGCCTATGCCCATGGCGTGCGCCGTATCCTGATGGCCAACCAGTTGGTCGGCCAGCCCAATATGGCGCTGATTGCCGAACTGCTGGCGGATTCGACCTTCGAATTTCACTGCATGGTCGACCATCCGGACAATGTCGCTGCACTGGGCGCATTCTTCGCCGAGCGTGGTCTGCGCTTGAACGTGATGATCGAATACGGTGTGCCGGGCGGACGTTGCGGTTGTCGCACCGAAGCCCAGGTGCTCGAGTTGGCAGACGCCGTCCTGGCACAGCCTTCGCTAGCGTTGACCGGTATCGAGGGTTACGAAGGCGTGATTCATGGTGATCACGCCATCAGTGGCATCAAGGCATTTGCCGCTTCGCTGGTGCGCCTGGCGGTCGAGTTGCAGGACAAGGGCGCGTTCGCGCTGGATCGGCCGATCGTCACCGCGTCAGGTTCGGCCTGGTATGACCTGATCGCCGAGGCGTTCGATGAGCAGGCGGTGCGCGAGCGGTTTCTCAGCGTGTTGCGCCCCGGCAGTTATGTGGTGCACGACCATGGCATCTACAAGGATGCGCAATGCTGCGTGCTGGACCGACGTGCCGAGCTGAGCGAAGCGCTACGACCGGCGCTGGAAGTCTGGGCCCACGTGCAGTCCATGCCGGAGCCAGGCTTTGCCGTCATCGCCATGGGCAAGCGTGATGTGGCCTATGACGCAGGCTTGCCGAACCCGTTGCGCCGTTACAAGGCGGGTGTACTGCCTGCCAGCGGCGATGACGTCAGCGGCTGCAAGGTCACGGCTGTGATGGATCAGCACGCCTTCATGACTGTGGCGCCCGATTGTGAGCTGAAGGTGGGCGACATCATCGCTTTCGGCACATCGCATCCATGTCTCACCTTCGACAAGTGGCGTTCAGGTTGCCTGGTGGATGATGACCTGCGGGTGATAGAACCCTTCAGCACGTACTTCTGATTCCACACGTACAGAGGAGTGACCGCCACATGAGCCTTCCACGTGTCGCCTTGATCGGCGAATGCATGATCGAGTTGCAGCAGCATGCTGACGGCAGTCTGCGCCAGAGCTTTGGTGGGGACACCTTGAACACGGCGGTCTATCTGGCCCGCTTGCTGGGCAGCGGGCAGGTGGACTACGTCACCGCGCTCGGCGACGACAGCTTCAGCGATGCCATGTGCAAGGTCTGGTCGGAAGAGGGGATCGGTCTGGGCAAGGTGCAGCGCCTGCCAGGCCGCTTGCCGGGCTTGTACTGCATCCAGACCGATGCCAATGGCGAGCGACGGTTTCTGTACTGGCGCAACGAGGCTGCAGTGCGCGATTGCTTCATGACACCGGCAGCCGAGCCGATTCTCGCCGCATTGACCAGTTACGATGTGCTGTATTTCAGCGGCATCACCCTGGCGGTGCTGGGTGCCGAAGGCCGGTCGCGTTTGCTCATGATGCTCGCCAAGGCCCGCTCACGCGGTGCCAAGGTTGCCTTTGACAACAACTACCGGCCCCGGTTGTGGGCCAGTGTCGAGCAGGCACGTGAGGCTTATCTTGCCTGCCTGCCGTATGTGGACCTGGCATTGCTGACCGAAGACGACGAGCAGGCGCTGTACGGGTATACCGACACCGATCAGTTGCTGACGGCCTATCGGCAGCGCGGGATTGACGAAGTCGTCATCAAACGGGGCGCACAGAGCTGCATCGTGGAAACCGACGGCAAGCGTTTCGAGATTCCCACGCAAAAGGTCGAGCGGGTAGTCGACACCACGGCCGCCGGGGATTCGTTCAGCGCTGCGTATCTGGCGGCCCGACTCAAGGGTGAACACCCACAGCAGGCGGCTGAAGCCGGGCATCGGCTGGCGGGTATCGTCATTCAGCATCCGGGCGCACTGGTGCCGAAATCTGTCATGCCGCAGTAATGGCATTTACCGCATTACATGCAGTTGATCGGCTAACGCACTGAGTGCAAAGCATTTCGCTGGAACCTGAGCGCGAATCCAGCCACCATAGGCGTCCTTTTTTGCCCACGAGCCCATGACCGGAGTCTGCGTGCCCGACGACCTGCCTTCTGCGCTTCCCCATGACCTGGATGTCGATCTCAACCCTCCCGAGCAGTTGCCGTTCCTCAAGCGGCTGTTGGCACGGCTGCTCGGCCGCAGCCTGACCGGGCTGGGGTCGCAGCACATGCCGTCGTGGTTTCATGGGCATGCCGATGGTTACCTGAACGGGCACATCGAAGGCGTCAGGGAAGGTTACGCCGACGGTTACATGGACGGTCAGCAGGAAGGCCGTCAGGTGCTGGTGATCAGCGACACACGTCCGGCAAAGCACCGCGGCCCCAAGGTGGACGATCACCTGTTCGACGACTGGCGGCTGGCGCTCACGCCTGAACTGAAAAAACGCATCAAGAGTGATGTCGCCGAAAAACTCCCCGCGCATGCCCAGCCGAGTGCGGCACAGTGGAAAATGATCTTCAGCGACACGCCGTCAACCTATGTGATTGCCGGTGCAGGCGCAGGTAAATCCACGTCGCTGGTGCTGCGCATCCTGTTGCTTCATCACTACCTGGGCTACGAGCTGGATGCGATGACCGTGGTGACCTTCACCCGTGAGTCACGCAAGGATTTCATCAACAAGCTGATCGACGTCATGGCCCTGTGGGGACATGCCTTGAGCCAGAAACAGGCGCGCGATGTGGTGCGTACCTTCCACTCACGCATTCTGCCGCTGGTACGCAGCCTGCCTGGCTTCGAACAGTTGCGAGCCTTCGAGACGCTCGACAGCCAGACGTCCACTCAGGAAGACGCCGACAGCAATCCGTTCGATCTGCGCATCAACGATGCCCAGCGCCATCAGATGAACCTCTGTTATCGCGACCTCTATGCCAGCAATGAGCGTTTCCGGGAGGTGATGGCGCCGTTGTATCGCCACGCCCTGCAGCTCAAGGAGCTGGACCGCGACCATCCCGATGTGCAGAAACGGGTGGCGGTGACTGAGCTGTCTTCGAAACGGGACGAGGAGTGGTGCGATACCGTCGAGGACCTGTGGATACGCGCCAAGGCCTGGCCTATAAAAGGCATTGAGCCCATGCGGCAAACCGTTGAAATAAATGGTTTTTCGTTCCATTTCCACGGCTACATTGCCGAGCTGGATGCATGGGTCGTTCTGGGGCTGGATTCGAGTGAGGACCAGCAGCTCAAGCGACCCGGGGCGAAATTGCCGGTCTGGGCGGAAGGCGTCATCAAGCGCACCCTGTTTCAAGCTTTCTGCAATAAGCCATTGATATGGATGGATAATTACGATTCGGCGACCAAGGTCATGCAATCGCTTGCCGGGTCCGCCGTTGCCGGTCCCGGTTTTGACTATCGGGTCAAGGGCGAACTCAGTGCCGGGCCTTTGCTGGACTGTTTTGTGACGGCTGCAAGCTTCATCGAGAACCTGGGCCTGGACGTGCCGAGTGCCGTTGCCGAGATGAGCTTTGCCAGCGATGATCCGGACCGGTTTTTCTTCGAAGCCCTCAGCCTGTTCTGGAAAGCCTTCGAGCAGCACCTGCTGGCCCAGTCTCCCCCGGTCATGACGTACAACCGGATGTTCGCGCTGTTCGGGGAGACCTCGCCGGAGAACCTCAGGCACGTCAGTGACCCTGTACTGCGTCCTCTGTCGCACCTGATGATCGATGAGTTTCAGGACGTCTCGCCGCAGATCGTTTCGTGGATTCGCACCTGTCTGCGCGAAATCCGCCGACGTGGACCGGCGATGCACGTCGGACGTATTGCCCAGCATTCGTCACTGCTCTGCGTGGGCGATGACTGGCAGTCGATCTACGGCTGGCGCGGGAGTTCGCCAAAGTACTTCATGGAGTTCGCCAAGGAGTTCCCGTCGCCGGCGACCACTAAAGTCATGCTCAGCGAAAACTACCGCAGCCATCAGCACATCATCGATGCGGCCGAGCATATCGTTCGGGCGGCCCCGGCGATTCCCGGCAAGAAAGCCCGGGCCAGCGGTGCGCCTCAGGAGTTGCTGCCGGTCAGCGTGCGTGATCGGGATGAGGACGAGCTTGCCGAGCGGGTCGCCGAGCATTACAACGACGGCGACTCGATCCTGCTGCTGTACCGCAAGGGCAGCGAAAAGGCCCGTTTCTCACAGCGGCTTCAAGCGCTGATCGACACTGACACCCTGCTCGGCGCGCACAACCGGCGCATCAGGACGCTGACGTACCACAGCTCCAAAGGGTTGCAGGCCGATGCCGTGTTTCTGCTGGGCGATTGCCAGCACCTGACCGTTTCGCCCTACAAGAATCAGGTTTATCGCCTGGCGGGTCTTGGCGATGCCAATGACTTGCAACCGTTCGATTCGGCACAGAAGGATGAAGTGTTGCGCCTGGCCTATGTCGCTATTACGCGTGCAGCCCGGCATTGCTACTGGTATGTCGAAGAAAGTACCGGCGGCACTGACAGCGTTCAGATGCCCAAGGCATCGGACAGGGTCGCAGGTGACAAGCCCTTCTTCGAAGACGTGCGCCAGAAGTCACTGACAGGCAGTCAGTGACGCGCTGTTTGCATCGGGATTGATATCAGGAAAAGCCGACCAGTTGAGTGTGGGCTCCGAACAGTTCAAGTTCGGTCTCGATGGCCTCGATGATTCGTTCCACATCCGCAGCGTTCATGACCGTGGCGCAGGGCAGTCCGGCGATGGCCAGTACCGTCTCGCCACTGGCTCGGTCGAACAGTCGGGCGATCATGCTGCTGGGCGCATCCATGCTGGCTTCAAAGCCTACCGGATGAAAATGCCAGCGCATGAGTTGGCATGCATTGGGGAACGTTACCTTGTTCATGGCTATATTCATGACGATGGCCCACCTGATTCAATCGAGCACTTCCGGGCTCCATAGGGTAGGGAGACCCACCGAGACTCAACCTGCAAAAGCCCGAGAGAGCGGGTAAGAATTACCGAGGTAATTCCTGGCCGCATCATGCTGCTTTCCTACGGTGTTATCAGAGCGGTCTGACCAGCACTAAAAATAGCACCCGACAACGGGCTGATGGAAAAATTTTTTATGACGCAGCAAGATTTTTTCAATTATTTGATGTGGGTCAGTATCGAGTATTCGTAAGGGGCGTTCTGTGCAGGTCTTGTGGCCTTGTCATGCACTAGGGCAAGCTGTCGCCATTGACCTGAGGAAAAACAATAATGTTTAAAAAAGCCCTTGCTGCGCTGATGTTGCTGGCCTCCACCAGCCATGCAGCGGAGACGGTCAATATCTACAACTGGACCGACTACATCGCTCCGGACACGTTGAAGAATTTCGAGTCCGCCACGGGTTTCAAGGCCGTTTACGAGACCTATGAAACCAACGAAGAGCTGAATGCGAAGCTGACTGCCGGGCACTCCGGTTATGACGTGGTTTTTCCGTCCGTTCACTTCATGGGCAGGCAGATAGAAAAGGGCCTGCTCACCACGCTCGACAAGCGTCAGCTACCGAACTGGAAAAACCTCAACCCGGTATTGCTCAAGGCGCTGGAAAGCAGTGATCCAGGCAACCAGCACGGTTTTCCGTATCTATGGGGCAGTACCGGTATCGGTTACAACGTGGCTCAGGTGAAAGCGGTACTTGGAAAAGACATGCCGCTGGATTCGTGGGACCTGATTCTGAAACCCGAAAACATGAAGAAACTTGCCCAGTGTGGCGTCGCCATCCTGGACAGCGCGCCCGCCATGTTGCCCATTACCCTGAATTATCTGGGGCTTGAACCGCACAGTGAGAACCCTGCCGATTACAGCAAGGCGCAGACTGTGTTAAACAGCGTACGCCCGTACATTCGTGATTTCAGTTCGTCGCAGTACATCGTGGATCTGGCAGAAGGCAAAATCTGTGTCGCTGTTGGCTATTCTGGGGACATTTCCCAGGCTCAGGAGAAGGCAGAGAAGGCGGGCAACAAGGTCACCATCAACTACGTGGTTCCCAAAGAGGGAGCGCCAATGTGGTTCGACATGGTCGCCATACCGGCCGATGCTCCCGATCCGAAAGCCGCCTACGCGTTTCTCAACTACCTGCTGCGTCCGGAAGTCATCGCCAGGATTACCAATGTCGTGCACTACGCCAATGGCAACGAAAAAGCCGACGCCTTGATCAGCCCTGCTTTGTGGACGGATACCGATATCTATCCTGACGCGGAAACACTCGGGCGCATGTTTGCCATGAGCCCGCTGCCGACCAAAATCGATGCGTTGCGGGCCGGTATCTGGAATGACATCAAGGCTGGCAAGTAGTACCTCGCGACCGCGCTCAGATCAGATGGGCCTGCTGCAATTCGGTCAGGGCCTGGGCCTTGAGGCTGGCCAGCCGCGGGTCACGTCGATCCCGTGGCGTGTTCAGGCCCACCGTCAGTTCGTGCACTATTCTGCCGGGGCGGCTGCCCATGACCAGCACCCGGTCACTCAGGTACAGCGCTTCATCCACGTCGTGGGTCACCAGCAGCAGGGTGATGGCGTGGCGGCTGGCCAGTTGCAGCAACAGGTCCTGAAGCTTCATACGGGTGAACGCATCCACGGCACTGAACGGTTCGTCCAGCAACAGAACGGCCGGGTGAGAGTACAGGCCGCGGGCGATGGCCACGCGTTGCGCCATGCCACCGGACAGCGCCTTGGGCAGGGCCTCGGCAAAGCCGGTCAGGCCCACTTCATCGATCAGCTGCCGGACCCAGACACGGTCGTAATGCCCGTCATCACTGAAGCCTATGTTCTGCTCGACGCTCAGCCATGGCATCAGCCGCGGCTCCTGAAAAACGAATGCCACTTCGCCCTGTAGCCTGTTCACCTTGCCCTGAAAGTCTCGCTCAAGGCCGGCAGCGATTCTCAGCAGGGTGCTTTTGCCACAACCGCTCGGGCCAAGCAGACTGACGATTTCACCCACCTGCAACGACAGGTCGATGTCCCGCAGTACGGTGCTCTCGGCAAAGGCCTTGTGTGTAACGCGAATTTCCATCAATGCAGCAGCCATTGATCAACCCTCCTGGCTCTGGCCATTGAATGCGTCGCGCCAGCTCAGAAAACGCCTTTCCAGCCTTGCCAGCAGGCCGTCACTCAACTTGCCCAGGCCCGCCAGCACGACAATGGCGGCCAGAACGATGTCCGGGCGCGAGGTTTCGCGGCCGTCGCTGAGCAGGTATCCCAGGCCCTTTGTGGCGGCGATCAGTTCGGCGGCGACCAGAAACATCCAGGCCAGACTCATGCCGCTGCGCAGTCCGGTGAACAGGCCGGGCAGGGCGGCAGGCAGAAGAATCCGACGTGTCAGGCGATAGCGGCTGAAGCCGTACATCTGCCCGACCTCCACCAGTTTGCGGTCAATGCCACGTATCGCCGCCACGCCATTGAGGTAGACCGGGAAAAACGCGCCGATGGCAATCAGCACGATCTTCGAGGTTTCTCCAATACCCAGCCACAACAGCAGCAGCGGCACCCACGCCAGGCTCGGGATTGAGCGCAGTCCGGCAAAAGTCGGTTCCAGATAGGCCTCGGCTTCACGGCTCAGGCCCACCCAGGCAGCGAACAGCAGCGCCAGGCTCGCGCCGATGGCAAAACCGCTGAGTACACGCAGCAGGCTGGCACCGATGTGTTTCCACAACGAACCCTCGGCCAGATCACCCAAAGTCATCAGGATCTCGCTGGGCGCAGGCATCTGGTAGGAAGGCAGCCAGCCGATCCTCACGACCAGCTCGAGAAACACGATAATCAGGACAGGTAATACCAACCCTTTACCTAATGTTTTATGTCTTCCCCACACTCCGCGTTTTGGCTCGGTGAACAGGGCAGACTGCGCACCCGTCAGCGTTTTTTCTGCACGATTCATTGGTGAGCGATCACGGAAGCCGAAAAGTCAGGCGTGATCAACTGCTCGACGACCTGCTCGACGTTCACGCCTTTGCGCACCAGTTCTTCGGAGACCAGAATCGGCGCCGCTGCCTTGGAGGATTCAACATCCCTGGCGCTCAGTTGCGGTGCGCTCAGGTCAGTACGTGACAATTGCAGGCGGGCCACTTCCAGTGGCAGGCCAGACTCCTGGGCCAGCAATCTGGCCAGTTCATCCGGATTCCTGACGGCCCATTCCCGTGCTTTCTCATAAGCCGTCAAGACAGTTTTTATCGCCTCCGGGTGCTTCTTGGCGTAGGTCTCGGTGACGCTCAGCACGCCATAGCTGTTGAAGTCCTTGTTGCGATACAGCAGGCGCGATCCTGCCTGAATCTGGCTGGCGGCCATGTGCGGGTCAAGACCTGCCCAGGCGTCCACGTCGCCTTTTTCCAGCGCGATACGGCCATCCGGGTGTTGCAGGTGCAGCAGTTCCACGTCGTCTTTCTTCAGATCGGCCTGTTGCAACGCGCGCAGGGTGAACAGGTACGGGTCGGTGCCTTTGGTGGCAGCGATCTTCTTGCCTTTGAGGTCTGCCACTGTTTGCAGAGGCGAATCCTTGCGCACCACGAACGCAGTCCATTCCGCCCGGCTGTAGACATACACCGACTTGATCGGGCTGCCATTGGCGCGAGCCAGCACTGCCGACAGACTGGCCGAAGAGGCGAAATCGACACTGCCGCTGTTGAGGTATTCCAGTGCACGGTTGCTGCCCTGGCTCAGGACCCAGGTCACCTTCGATTGCGGCAGTGCCTGCTCTAGCCAGCCGAAATGTTTGAGCGCAAGGCTTACGGGTGAGTAGTAGGCGTAATCCAGATGGATTTCTGCCGGTACTGTTTCAACTGCTTGGGCGGCCGGCTGAAGCGCAAAGGCCAAAGCGAGACTGGTCAGCAACCCTTTGGCGAGTACACGGGGAGTCTTCAGGCGAAACGCAGAACGAAGTGATGGCATGGGTAGGTGTCCGGATCAGGAAGAGGGGCGTCGCCGAGTCTGTTATTTCCAATTCAGCAGTTGGATACGTATCAGGTGCTTAAAAGGGAATATGCAGCCTCTGTGCCAGATGCAATCCGGGGTGATGCAGCGTGGTTTGTCGCGATCCTGGCTGCTGGTAGTGTTGCCTGAAGCACAGGATTGTTCGCAGACTGTTGCTCCACCAACAGTCGAAACCGGATGCGCAGGACCTGCCTTGTTTGGGTTTTTTGTAGAAAAATCAGGCTTTTTTCAGCCTCAAGTGCAACAGAAAGGGATTTTCGGACTCCTATCGTCCGTATTCTTCATTCCGCAACATTGCAGTACTAGTCTTTATCCGTGATCAAGGGACACGTATTCGACTGATCCGCAGGGACAGAAAAAGGGTGGCGAACCCGCTATGGCAAGCGCCTTCGCATCAGCAACACGCTGAATTTTCCCTTAACCGCGTACCGGACTCAGACAATAATGAATATTCCCAAACTCTCATTGAGCAGCCGACTTCAGCGGCGTATTGCCTGGATTACCCTTCCTTCCGTACTGATGGTTTCAGCCGTGCTGCTGTTTTCCATGGGCAAAGGCGTGTACGCCGACCCGAAAAACGGCACTCAGACCCTGGTCTTCCTGCGCCATGCCGAAAAGCCCTCCATGGGCCTGGGGCAGTTGAATTGTCAGGGTCTCAATCGCGCCATCGAACTGTCCGAACTGCTGCCTAAGGAATTCGGCAAGGCCGACTTCATCTTTGCCGCCAATCCAAGTCGGCACGTGGAAGAGGGTGATGGCGACCTTTCCTATAGTTACGTTCGCCCCCTGATGACCGTTGGCCCGAGCGCAATCAAGCTGGGCCTGCCGATCAACATCGACTTCGGTGCCAACGACACCAGCGATCTGGCTGACGAGTTGATGCACGACAAGTACCACAACGCAATCATCTACACCGCCTGGTCACACGGCTATCTGCCGGAACTGATCAACAAGGTGGCCAAGGAAGCGTCCGGCAAGGACGTGAAGCTGGTCAACGATTGGGAAGGCGATGATTTCGACTCAGTCGTCGTCGTGACCCTGAAGTGGGTCGACGGCAAGGCCACGCTGGAATACAAGAACCACAAACAGGGCCTGAACAACGGAACCGAAGCGTGCCCGCAATCGACGTGAGAATGTCGCCGAGAAGTTGCTGAGTACATTGGATCATTGTGGGAGGCGCCACCCCCTTCTTCGACGTAGCGCGACAGCGCTACGTCGAAGAAGGGGGTGGCGCCTCCCACATAGCGTGTTTCTTCAGCCAGGCTGTTGATGGTTGATCAGATCCGCCCGATCAGCCGTTTACAAACTTCATCGACTCCGCCCCATAACGCTCACCCGCCACGGCACCCTCGGCCGGAAAAATCGCATCCAGTTGCGCCAGTTCGTCTTTGCTCAACGCCACCGTAGCAGCCGCCACATTGCTTTCCAGGTACTTGCGCTGTTTGGTACCGGGAATCGGAATGATGTCGTCACCCTGAGCCAGAACCCAGGCCAGGGCCAATTGTGAGGCGCTGATGCCTTTGGCTGCCGCGACGGCTTTGACCTTTTCCACCAGTTGCAGATTGCGGTTGAAGTTCTCACCCTGAAAGCGCGGGCTGAAGCGACGGTAGTCGTCTGGCGCAAAGTCTTCTGGGGTGCGCAGTTCGCCGGTCAGAAACCCTCGCCCCAGCGGGCTGTAGGCCACAAACGCGATGCCCAGGCGACGGCAGGTGGCAAGCACATCGTCCTGCTCCGGATCGCGCGACCACAGCGAGTACTCGCTTTGCACCGCCGCCAGTGGATGCACCCTGTGGGCGCGCTCGATGGTCTCTGCGCTGGCTTCGCAAATACCGATGTGGCGCACCTTGCCAGCCTTCACCAGCTCGGCCATGGCGCCGATGGTGTCCTCGATCGGCACATTCGGGTCGACGCGGTGCTGGTAATACAGGTCCAGATAGTCAGTGTTCAAGCGCTTGAGGCTGCCATCGATGGCCTGGCGCACATACTCGGGACGGCCATCGACACCGCGGGCATGGGGATCATCGCTGCGCACGATACCGAATTTGCTGGCCAGATAAAGGCTGTCGCGCTTGCCCTGCAAGGCACGACCGAGAAGGGCTTCATTGGTGTGCGGGCCGTACATGTCGGCGGTGTCGAAAAAGCTGACGCCCAGTTCCAGAGCGCGATGCAGTGTCGCGATGGACTCCTGTTCGTCGATGCCCGTGGTGTAGAAGTCCGACATGCCCATGCAGCCCAGTCCGATTGCAGATACCTGCGGGCCATGCTGGCCGAGTTGACGTGTGATCACGATGCTTTCTCCCTGGAATGAAAAGACAGATCAAGTGTGTACTCTGCGCATTGCGCAATAAACCGGCTATTTACGATTTGACTGTTCGGTTTATCTAAACAATCTGAAGCACGATACCGGTTGCAAGCATGGCAACTATGATTAAGCGGCACTGCTGATCCGACAAAACGCACTAGCCAGAAAAAACGCAAAAGAGTACAAATGTACTCCATGAGCACATTATCTCCCCGTCGCAGCGCCATCCTTACCTTCATCCGCGATCGCATCGCGCAGCAGGGGCAATCGCCGAGCCTGGCGGAAATCTCCGAAGCGTTCGGCTTTGCTTCACGCAGCGTGGCACGCAAACACATTGTGGCCCTCACCGAAGCGGGGCTGATCGAAGTCGTGCCGCATCAGGCGCGCGGCATTCGTCTGGTGCAGAACGAATCCCGCCCCGAGCTGCTGGAAATCCCCGTGTTGGGCCGGGTCGCTGCCGGTGCGCCCATTGGGCCGGACCTTGATATACATGCCACGCTGCATCTGGATCGCAGCACTTTTACCCGCGTGCCGGATTACCTGCTGCGCGTACAGGGCGATTCCATGATCGAAGACGGCATTCTCGACGGCGATCTGGTTGGCGTGCACCGCAACCCGCAGGCCAGCGACGGCCAGATCGTTGTCGCCCGGCTGGACGGCGAAGTCACTATCAAGCGCCTGCGGCACAGTGCCGACGGGCTGCAGTTGCTGCCACGCAATCCGGCCTACAAGCCCATCATTGTCACGCCGGATCAGGACTTCGCCATCGAAGGCGTGTTCTGCGGTCTGGTCCGGCGCGAATGATGGGCGCTGTCGTCAGCCTGGACAGCCTGCTGGACGAGCGCAGGGTCTGGAAAGGGCGTCAGCAGTCTGCGCCGCAGGTCAGCCCGCAGCCCAGCGGCCATGCTTTGCTCGACAGCGTCCTGCCCACAGGCGGCTGGCCGCCATCGGCGCTGACTGAAATCCTGATTCCGGCCAATGGCAGTGGCGAGCTGCGCCTGTTGTGGCCCAGTCTGGCGAGGCTGTCCGGCATAGGCGAACGCATCGTGCTGGTCGCGCCGCCTTACCTGCCTTACCCGCAGGCCTGGCTGGCGGCTGGAGTCGACTTGCGGCAAATGACCCTGATCGAGGCCAGCGCCAGGGATGCCTTGTGGGCCGCTGAACAATGTTTGCGTTCCGGCAGTTGTGGTGCCGTGGTGTGCTGGCCCGGCATGGTCGACGACCGTGCGCTGCGTCGCCTGCAAGTGGCTGCTGAAACCGGGCAGACCCTGGCCTTCGCCTGTCGGCCTCAACTGGCCGCTGCCAACCCGTCGCCCGCTGCGCTGCGCATTGCTGTCGATACCCGTCCTGCACAACTACGGGTGCTCAAATGCCGTGGCGGGCTTGCTCCCGCCTTGCCGATACCTTTCCCGACCGACGCTTGAGGTTCTTATGCTGTGGGCCTGTGTCTTGCTGCCGCAACTGGCACTCGACGGCGTCATGCGCCGCCATACCGATCCGGATGAACCGCTGGCCCTGATCAGCGGCAGTGCGCAACGTCGGGTGTTGCAGGCCGTCAATCCGGCCGCTCGAGCCTTGGGCCTGCGACCCGGTCAATCGCTCAGTGCGGCGCAGGCGCTGGTGTCAGGCTTCACCATGGTCCCGCATGACCCGACTGAAACCGAGCGTTTGCAGCAACTGCTGGCCGCCTGGGCCTATGGTTTCAGCTCCAATGTCAGCCTCAGATACCCACGCGTGCTGCTGATGGAAATCGAGTCCAGCCTGAAGCTGTTCGGGCCGTGGCCGGTGTTCGAGGCGAGGTTGCGTGAAGAGCTGACCGGGCTCGGCTTTCGTCATCGCATCGTCGTGGCACCCAACCCGATTGCGGCGCGCATGCTGGCCAACATGCACGACGGGCTGAGTATCGATTGCCCGCATGACCTGCGTCGCACCCTGGAACAGATGCCGGTGGACCGCATCGGTCTCGCTCGCGAAGTGGCAATCGCACTGGCCCGCATGGGGCTGCGCAATGTCCGGCAGGTGCTGGCCCTGCCACGCGATACCCTGGCGCGGCGCTTTCCTGCCAGCGTGTTGCAGCACTTCGACACCCTGCTGGGCGAGCGGCCGGTGGCGCTGGAGTGCTACATGCCACCGGACTTTTTCGACCTGCGCATCGAATTGAATTTCGACGTTGAATCGCATCAGGCGCTTCTGTTCCCGCTCAAGCGCCTGATTGCCGATCTGGCCATGTTCCTGACTGGTCGCGACAGCGGCGTGCAGCGTTTTGCCCTGCACCTGGAGCATGTGGACGGGCCGGATACCGTCGTGCAGGTCGGTCTGCTCAGCGCCGAACGGGATGCCTCGATGCTGTTCGAGCTGGCCCGCGGCAGGCTGGAGCAGGTGCTGGTGGCTTCTCCGGTGCGGGCGGTGCGCTTGCTGGCGCAGGATTTGCCGGATTTCGTCCCGACGCACCGAACCCTGTTCGATGAGCGCGAACAACAGACGCTGCCCTGGGAGCAGTTGCGCGAGCGCCTGCGGGCACGGCTGGGCGACGAGTCGGTCAACGGCCTGCGAGCGCTTGCCGACCATCGTCCTGAGTGCGCCTGGCGGCCTGTGGCTGAAAGCAAGGTCATTGCGCAGGTCCACGGTCATCCGCGTCCGGGCTGGTTGCTGCACCAACCACAGCCATTGCCTGCGCACACCACCCGCATCGTGGCCGGGCCTGAGCGCATCGAATCGGGCTGGTGGGACGGGGGTGATGTGCGACGCGATTATTACCTGGTGGAAACCCTCAGCGGCCAACGCGCCTGGGCCTACCGCACGGTGGGCGAAAACGGCGAACTGCTGCTGCACGGTTGGTTCGCGTGAACATGGATTACGCCGAGCTGCACTGCCTGTCGAACTTCAGCTTCCAGCGTGGCGCTTCAAGCGCTCAGGAACTGTTTCAAAGGGCAAAACGGCATGGTTATACGGCGCTGGCGATCACCGACGAAGGCACGCTGGCCGGGATCGTACGGGCATGGCAGGCCTCGAAAGACAGTGGTCTGCCACTGATCATCGGCAGCGAGATGCAGATCGAAAACGGGCCGAAGATCGTCCTGCTGGTGGAAGACCTCGACGGCTATCAAACGCTGTGCCGGATCATCACCCTGGCCCGGCGTCGCGCCAAAAAGGGTGAGTACCGGCTGTTGCCCGATGACTTCGAGATAGCGTCCAACGGTTTGCTGGCGGTCTGGTTGCCAGAGATCGAGAACGATATGCAAGCCTGTCTGGCTCAGGGCAACTGGTTGCGCGAACGGTTTGCCGAACGCCTGTGGCTCGGCGTCGAGCTGCATCGAGGACCGGATGACGAACAACGTCTTGCAGATCTGCTGGCATTGGCGCAGTCCCTGAGCATTCCGGCGGTTGCCAGCGGCGACGTCCACATGCACGCCCGAGGACGACGTGCGTTGCAGGACACCATGACTGCGATCCGTCACCACACGACGGTGGCCGAGGCCGGGCATCTGCTGTTTGCCAACGGCGAGCGCCATTTGCGCACACCGGATGCGCTCGCCGAGCTGTACCCCGACTGGCTGTTGGCCGAATCGGTACGCATCGCCCGCCGTTGTACATTCGACCTTGACGACTTGAAGTACGAATACCCCCATGAGCTGGTGCCCAAGGGCCAGACGCCGTCGTCCTGGTTGCGCGAACTGACCGAACGGGGCGTGCGCAAACGCTGGCCCGACGGTCTGCGCCCGACTACCCGTGAGCAGGTCGAGAAGGAACTGGCCCTGATCGCGGAAATGAAGTTCGACAGTTATTTCCTGACCGTCCACGATATCGTCGAATTTGCCCGCAGCCAGTACATTCTTTGCCAAGGGCGAGGTTCGGCGGCCAACTCGGTGGTGTGTTATGCGCTGGGGATTACCGAGCTGAATCCGGAGAAGAGCAACCTGCTGTTTGAGCGCTTCATCTCCAGGGAACGCAACGAACCGCCTGACATTGATGTGGATTTCGAGCATGACCGCCGCGAAGAGGTCATTCAGTACGTGTTCCGGCGCTATGGCCGGGGCAGGGCAGCGCTCACCGCCGTGGCCAGCACGTATCACGGTTCCGGCGCGATGCGTGACGTGGCGCGGGTGCTGGGCTTGCCACCGGATCAGATCAACGCACTGGCTGATGCCTTCAGCCGTTGGAGCGATACGCTGCCATCCCCCGAGCGGCTGCGCGAATACGGCCTGGACCCTGAAGCGCCGATGCTCAAACGCGTGCTGGCCCTGAGTGACGAACTGATCGGCTTCCCCCGACATCTTTCGCAGCATCCGGGCGGATTCGTGATTTCCGAGCATCCGTTGGACACTCTGGTGCCGGTCGAGAACGCAGCCATGGCCGAGCGCACCATCATTCAGTGGGACAAGGACGATCTGGATCTGGTCGGCCTGCTGAAGGTCGATATTCTGGCCTTGGGCATGCTCAGTGCGTTGCGCAGAACCTTCGATCTGGTGCATCTGCATCGCGGCAAACAATGGACGCTTGCCAGCGTGCCATCGGATGACCGCCCGACCTATGAAATGATCAGCCGCGCCGACACCATCGGCGTGTTCCAGATCGAGTCGCGAGCGCAGATGGCCATGCTGCCGCGCCTGAGACCCGAGAAGTTCTACGATCTGGTGATCGAGGTGGCCATCGTTCGACCGGGGCCGATCCAGGGCGACATGGTTCATCCGTACCTGCGCAGACGTAACGGCGAAGAAGCCATCACCTATCCGCCCGCCCTTGAAAAAGTATTCGAGCGAACCCTCGGCGTGCCGCTGTTTCAGGAGCAGGTCATGGAAGTGGCGATCATCGCCGCCGACTACACGCCCGGCGAGGCCGATCAGCTGCGTCGTTCGATGGCTGCCTGGAAGCGTCATGGCGGGCTTGAGCCGCATCGCGAGCGTCTGACCAAGGGCATGCTCAAGAACGGCTACGAACAGGACTTCGCCGATCGCATCTTCGAGCAGATCAAGGGCTTCGGCAGTTACGGTTTTCCCGAGTCCCACGCTGCCAGCTTCGCCTTGTTGACCTACGCCAGTTGCTGGCTCAAGTGCCATGAACCGGCAGCCTTCACCTGTGCGCTGATCAACAGTTGGCCCATGGGCTTTTACAGCCCGGACCAGCTGTTGCAGGACGCACGTCGCCATCACATCGAAATCCGTCCGGTGGACGTGCGTTACAGCGACTGGGATTGCTCGCTGGAGCCCATCGAACACCCTGACTACACACGCAATCTGGCGATCCGCTTGGGCATGCGCATGGTGCGCGGCTTTCGGGAAGACGATGCGCTGCGTATCGAGCGCGCCAGAGCGACACGCGCGTTTTCGGATGCCACTGACCTGACGATTCGCGCCGGGCTGGACAATCGTGCTGCCGAGTCTTTGGCCGATTCCGGTGCGTTGCGCGGCCTGATCGGTCACCGGCATCGTGCACGCTGGGAAGTGGCTGGCGTGGAAGCGCAGCGGCCGCTGTTCGATGATCTGCCCAGCGAAGAGCATCAGGTCACATTGCCGCTGCCTACCGTGGCCGAGGATCTGGTTGCCGACTACGCCACGCTGGGCACGACGCTGGGGCCACATCCGCTGGCCTTGTTACGACGGCAACTGGCTGCCAAGCGCTTTCGCAGCTCGCGGGACCTGCTTACGCTGGAGAATGACCGAACCCTCAGCGTGGCCGGGCTGGTCATTGGCAGGCAACGCCCTGGCACGGCCAGCGGTGTGACCTTCGTGACGCTGGAGGATGAGTTCGGAATGGTCAACGTCGTGGTCTGGCGCGATCTGGCCGAGCGGCAGCGCAAGGTGTTGGTCGGTTCACAGCTGCTGCAAGTGTTCGGCCGTCTGGAGTCCAAGAGCGGCGTGCGGCATCTGATTGCTCAGCGTCTCTATGATCTGACACCGCTGCTGACCGGGCTGGATGTGCGCAGTCGGGATTTCCAGTGAGTGCAGGGTGCGAAACGGGCTCGCAATTTGCAGCGTTGAGAACCTTTCCAAGCTGCCCAGTAGAGGTCCTGCATGTACAAAGACTATCCCGCTGCCTATCAGGTGAGTAAAGGTGCCGCGCTGCAAGTGGATACGGCCTTTTACGAGCGCATACGCGCCAATATGCAGCAGCGCACACTGATCGAGCAGTTCGAAATACCGATCCGCACCGGGCGAGCGTGGAAGGTCAAGGCAGGACAGGTGTTTCGTGTCACCACACCGGTAGGCCCGCAGGTGGGCGATTTCAACGTCTGGAACGCCGACGATCCTCGTGAGCGCATGTGGGCCGCCAGAACCCGTCAGCTTCAGGGCGCGCACGTCAGCACCCATGACCGGCTCTGGTCGAACCTGCCGTTCCTGCGGCCGATGGTCACCATCACCGACGACAGCCTGGCCAGTTACGGCATCGACGAACATGGCGGTCGCCTGCACGACCTGTTGGGCACGCGTTGCGATCCTTACGTTAACAAAATGCTGACCGGCGAGGACTTTCATCACCACTGCCATTCGAACCTGACGCGCGCAGTGCTGCCGCACGGTCTGACCGAGTTCGATGTGCACGATGTGCTGAACATCTTCCAATGCACCGGGCTCAACCATGACGACATGTACTTCATGAAAGCCTGTCCGGCGCAAAAGGGCGATTACCTGGAGTTCTTTGCCGAAATCGACCTGCTGTGTGCCTTGTCGACCTGCCCGGGAGGCGATCTGTCGCTGCCGATGTGGGGACCGGATGCGCAGGATCCGTTAAGCGTATGCAGGCCACTGGGCGTGGAAATCTATGACCTGGAAGCGTCCCTGTTGGAAGGCTGGCAACCACCCCAGCGCGCGGCTTACAACGGACTGCATGGGTTGCAGATCGCCAAGGCCGAGTGGGAAGTCTAGGTTTTCTGAGGCAGCAGGCAGCCTCCCACAGTCCGGTGTTTGCCACACGACAGCACTACGTCGACGTGGCTATGCCTCCCAAGGTAAAGACCGGCTCATGCCGAGCGCGCCATCCTGCGCAATCCCCAGATCATCGCGACGCCCATACCCAGCATGGCTACCAGCAGCGCGGGATAGCTGACCCACCAGTGCAGCGGGGCGGTCATCATGCTGAATTCCGACATGCCGCCGATCCCGGCAATCAGGTTGAGCGGCAGGAAAACCACGTTGATCAGGGTCAGCTTGCGCAGCAGGTTATTGGTGCTGTTGTTGACCAGATTGCCCCGCGCATCCATCAGCCCGGCAAAGACCGTTGAATAGATTTCGGCCTGTTTATAGCACTGGTCGTTCTCGATGATCATGTCGTCGATCAGCGCCAGGCTGGCGTTGCCGTACTGTTTGCCCTGCGCATGATTGCGCAGCCGGGTCAGGACCGCGCCGTTGCTGTGAATCGCGTTGATGTAATACACCAGGCTTTCGCTGAGGTTGAACATCTGCAGCAGATGACGATTTTCCAGCGACGAATTGAATTTCTGTTGCAGTTCACGCGCCACCATCTTGATCACCTTCAAGTGGCCCAGATAGTGATGGATATTGTTGAACAGCATCTCCAGCAGAATATCCAACGGCTGCTCAAGCGGGCGTTGCGTCAACAGTGACGTCAGCGGTTGATCGTCGTCGCAGATCAACAGCAATTGATCCTGCTTCAGCAAAACGCCGAATGACGAGACATCGAACGAAAAGCTGTCCTTGCCTGAATAGTTTTCAGGCCGCTTCCAGATCAGAAACAGCGCATCGGGATGAAACTCGATGCGGGAAATTTCATCCGGGTCCAGCGCCGATGCCACTGCGTGATCATCCAGGTGAAAACGCTCGGCCAGCAGCGTGCGTTCGCCGGCGTCCGGTTTGCTGAACCACAGCACCTGCGCCATCAGTGGGTCGCAGGCTTGAAGGCGGTTGGCGTCGAGTTTCAGGCCTTTGATCATGGGTGATTACCAGGCCTGGCCAAGACGTTTGATGTCCAGGCGGCGAATGAATTCTTCCAGTATCAGACCGTACAGATCGTCCTGCAGGTAGGCGTCTTCAATACCGGCGTCGAGGTTGGGGTTATCGTTGACTTCGATCACCACCACCTTGTCGCCAGACTGCTTCAGGTCAACGCCGTATAGCCCGTCGCCAATCAGGTTGGCGGTCTTGAGCGCCAGTTCAACCACCGCTCTCGGCGCTTCATGAACCGCCAGGGTGCGGCATTCACCGTTGATTTCGGCCCCGACAGCCTTGTGGTTGTAAATCTGCCAGTGCCCCTTGGACATGAAGTATTGGCAGGCAAAGATCGGCTTGCGGTTAAGAATGCCGATGCGCCAGTCGTACTCGGTGTAGAAGAATTCCTGCGCCAGCAGCAGTACCGAATGCTCGAACAACTGCGCAGTGGCGGTGTGCATTTCTTCAGCTGTACCGACCTTGATCACACCGCGTGAGAAACAGCCGTCAGGGATTTTCAACACCAACGGAAAGCCCAACCGTCTGGCGACATTCTCCAGCTCTTCGGGTCGGTCCTTGTAAAGGATTTCGGTACGCGGCATGCCCAGGTCATGGCTTTTGAGCAGATCGGTCAGGTACACCTTGTTGGTACAGCGCAGAATGGACGTCGAATCGTCCATGACCACCAGCCCCTCGCTTTCTGCCTTCTTGGCGAAACGATAGGTGTGGTTGTCGACACTCGTGGTCTCTCGGATCAGCAGCGCGTCGTATTCGGCGAGTCGCGAGTAGTCCTTCTTTTCGATCAATTCGACATCGATCCCCAGACGCTGGCCGACGCGAATGAAGTTGGCCAGGGCCTCTGCGTTGGAGGGTGGCAATTGCTCCTGCGGGTCGTGCAGGATCGCCAGGTCGTAACGTGCCACGCGGCGCGAGCCTGGTTGACGCCAGACCTTGCGACTGAAGCCGTCCAGCGCAAGAGCGAACTCGTCCTGTTGATCGTCACGCAAACGGGGCAGGGCACCGGACTTGATACCTGCGATATGCCAGTTTTCGCGCTTGCGAAATTCAACCAGCAGAATCGGGCAGGGAAAGGCTTCGAACAACTGACGCGCCAGATCATTCAAGGGCGCGAGTGTTGTCTGGCCGAAATAAAGTGTCAGGGTAAAACCTTCGGTATTGTCATACGGGTGATCCTGAAGTGCGGTTTCCAACACTTTGTCCAGATCATCCAGTGCCAGCCCATACAATGATTTGCGTGTCAGCTCGCTGATAGTACGCACGGAGGGAATGACATGGTGCTGACGCGCTTCGGCCAGCAGAGAACAATAATAACCGTGGCCCAGGTACTTATAGCTCCGGCACAGGTTGATGACCTGTACGCGCTTGCCAGCCGTGGCTTGCAGCGGCTTCTCCAGATAGTCCTGCGCCGTCATCAGGTTTTCGCTGGGGAAATAGGATGCCCAGTCTTCCAACCGCTCGACAATAATGACTACCTGGCTTTGTGCTGCAAAAGGGACTGCGGGATAAGCACGTTTCGTTGTTGCTGAAACTGCACGTTGAGCCGATACTTCGTTCATCTTCACCTGCGCCGCTGACATGTGTAATCGATCCGATGGGAAACAGTCCTTTCTATTAAGCATGTGCTTATTGAAATGTCCCGTTTCGTTACACAACTTTTACGGCGGTGCAGATGGACTTTATATTTCGCGATGCAGTGGATTCCGACGTCGAGGATTTGCTGTTTCTGGAGAACCAGTGCTTTGAAGGCGACCGGCTGACGGCACGCAGTTTCAACTGGATGATCCGCCGGGCCAACGCCTGCCTGATCGTGGCCGAGCGGGCCGGGCAGTTGACCGGATACGCGCTGGTGCTGTTTCACCGTGGCACGTCGCTGGGGCGTCTGTACTCGCTGGCCATCGCCGATGCGGCGCGAGGGCTGGGGCTTGGCAAGCAGCTGTTGCAGCATGCCGAACAGCGGGCGGTCGAGCGCGATTGCGCGTATCTGCGTCTGGAAGTGCGCCCCGACAACCTCGCAGCCATCGGTCTTTATGAACGCAGTGGCTATCGGCGTTTCGCTCAGGTCGACGATTACTATCAGGACCATGCACCCGCGCTGCGTTATGAAAAGCGCATCGTCGAGCATGCCCGGCATAACGGCCGCTCGGTCCCTTACTACCAGCAGACACTGGACTTTACCTGCGGCCCGGCCTGCCTGTTGATGGCCATGAAAGCCTTGCAGCCCGAGCGCTCAATGATGCGTGCCGAGGAATTGCAGATATGGCGCGAGGCAACCACCGTATTCATGACGTCGGGCCATGGCGGTTGCAGTCCGCAAGGGCTGGCGCTGGCAGCCTGGCGGCGCGGCTTTGCCGTGAAACTGCTGGTGTCGATAGCCGGGCCGTTGTTTTTGAACGGCGTGCGCAGTGATACCAAGAAACAGGTGGTGCGTCTGGTCCACGAACAGTTCTGCCGCGAACTTGACGCTTCCGACGTGCAGACGCTGGCCAATCATGCCTTGAACCTGCCGCGTGTGCTGGCGGAAGGCGGCAAACCGCTGGTGCTGATCAGCAGCTATCGCCTGACCCGCTCCAAGGCTCCGCACTGGGTGATGGTCACGGACTGCGACGCCGATTTCGTATATCTGCATGACCCGGATATCGATCACAGCCTGCACCGTCAGGCCATCGACTGTCAGCATTTGCCGGTGAGCCACGCTGACTTCAATCGCATGAGTTGCTTCGGGACTGACAAGCTGCGGGCAGCCGTGATCGTTTACCCGTCGGGACCTGGAGAACCTGATTGTGCGCAGGTTTCATGAACCGCTATGGCTTTAATCCTGACGCGCGGCTAGTGTGTGCGCCGCAGTACCGGTGAATGTTCATTGCCCGGTCATTCGGAACACACGCTCATGAAAACCGCTTTTGCCGTCTTGTGGACCTCGATCACTGTCTTGAGTTTGTCGGCCTGCATCAGTTCGCCTGTGCCGCTGACGACAGAGACCGCCGAGCGGCTTCGTCAGCAACCGCCAGTACGTTTCCTGCTGTCGTTCGATGACGGCCCCAGCGCGACAACCTTCTACAACCCGACGGCAACCGTGCTCGACAGCCTGGCCGACAATCCGCTGGAACCGAACATCAAAGCGGTGTTTTTCGTGCAGACCGGCGCAACCGGGGCGGGCAACAGTGATGAGGGAAGGGCGCTGATGCAGCGTGAGCACGCGCAAGGTCACGTGCTGGGCTTTCACACTGCAACGCCGCACCACACCAACCACCGCTCGCTGACCTCTGAAGAACTCCATCAGTCGCTGACTCAGGGCAGCGAAATCATCGAGTCAATCACCGATACGCCGACCGTTCTGCTGCGTCCGCCATTCTGGAACTATGACAAGCGCACCTTCGGCATTTATCAGCAGCACGGGCTGCATGTACTGCTGACCGACCTGAGTGCCAATGACGGGAAGATCTGGGGTTATAACTTCAGCCTGAGACGTCGTTCGAACATGGTCAGCCAGTTGTCGCAGGTGCGTGAACGCATCGCTGCGGGCGAGTTGCCTGCAGTCGATGGTGTGATTCCGGTGGTGGTGACCTTCCATGACCTGAACCGCTACACGGCCCGGCATGCGCGTGAGTACCTGCAGATTCTGGTCGACAGTGCCAATCAGACCGGCGTGCGACTGTCTGCCAAACCGTTCTACGACGACAGCGCACAGTTGCAGCGCGCCGCAATGGCCCGCACCGTCAGGGACGCAGACGAATCCGTGAAGCTACCGGGACTGTGGAACTGGATCTGGGATCACAACGCCGACTGAGCCCCTGTCGGTATCCCACTGCGCAAGATACTTCTCTGTCTCTGACAAAGCGCTATCTGGCAGCAAATACAAACTGTGGGAGGCGCCACTACGTCTTCGACGTAGCGCTGTCGCGCAGCAAACACCGGGCGTCGTGGGAGCGGACCGGGCGGCGTTCCGTTTGTCCGCGAATGCTGCATTTCAGCCGCTGAACCTTCATCGGCCGCACCGCCCCTTCGCGGACAAGTCCGCTCCCACAAAATCCGGTTTCTTCAGTGGTTTGGGGTTGTTTGACCAGAGACATTCGGCCCTTGGATTGAGGGCCGAGCCGGTTTGGCCATTCAGATCAACGTGTTCTTGCGCACCTTGCCACCCTGAACAATCATCGCCAGTCGTTCGCCCTGGCCAACCAGGCAGTGAATGTCGGTCAGCGGATCGCCGTCCACGACCAGCACGTCAGCAATCGCGCCCTTGGCGATGCAGCCCAGTTCGCCTTCACGCTGCAGAATCTGCGCCGCCACGCTGGTTGCGCTGCGCAATGCCGCCAGATTGCCCAGCACTTCGGCGCGGATTTTCAGTTCGTGAGTCTGGTACTCATGCATTTCGCCCAGCAGATCGGAGCCGTAACCCATCGGCACACCGGCTTCGGCGAACAGTACCAGCGCGTTGCGCCCGGCCTGACGGACGTCCTCGATCTTGGCCACTGAATCCGGTGGCAGACCGAAGCGTTCGCCGTACTCGGCGAGCATTTCGTAAGTGACTTGGGTCGGCACCGCAAACGCGCCTTTCTCAGCCATCAACCGCGCTGTGTCAGCGTCCACCAGATTACCGTGCTCGATGGTCCGCACGCCGCACTCGATGGCCCGGCGAATGGCACGTGCGGTGTAGGCGTGAGCCATGACGTAGGTATTGGCCGCCGCCGCTTCATCGACAATCGCGCGTATCTCAGCCTCGCTGTACTGGGTGTTGGCGATCGGGTCGGTCGGCGAAGACACACCGCCCGAGGCCATGATCTTGATCTGGTTCGCGCCCTGTTGCAGCTCTTCACGCACGGCCAGGCGTACGTTGTCGACACCATCCACCACACGGGCAATAGCACCGGCCCGGAAGCAGCAGGAACAGGGCTCGTTGAGCAGCAGTTCACCACGGGCGCGCATGTCGCCGTGGCCGCCGGTCTGGGACAGCGCTTTGCCCGAGGCAAAGATTCTTGGCCCTGGGATCAGCCCCATCTGAATGGAACGCGCCAGCGCCCAGTCAGCGCCGCCTGCGTCACGCACCGTGGTGAAGCCGCGATCCAGCATTGCAGACAGAATCGGCAGGGCGCGGTACATGATGATTGCGTTGGGTTGCAGCGCATTCATGCCCAGGTTGGCGTTGGACGCCAGCACGTGAACGTGGCAGTCGATCAGGCCCGGCATCAGGGTCTTGCCGCCCAGATCGATCACCTGATCGTCCGGTCCGGCAGGCTCGCCTTCGGCGCGTACATCGACAATGCGCTCGCCCTGGATCACGACTTCCTGACCTGAAACAAGTTTGCCCAGTTCAACGTCCAGAATGCGGCCGTTGCGCAGGATCAGGCGTGGGGATTCAGCAGTACTCATTGATAGGCTCCAGTCAGAGGGCGGTTTACGGCAGGGGCAGGGTCGCGATAGAGCATCGCGCCGATGCCGCTGACAATCGCCGCGAACATGATGTAGAAGGCCGGCGCGAGATTGCTGCCGGTCGAGGCAATCAGCCAGGTGATGGTGAAAGTGGCGAAACCGCCGAAAATGGTCACTGCAAAGTTGTAGGCGACCGATAGACCCGTGGACAGGACATGGGTCGGCAACAACTCACCGAACGCGGCGAGAATCGAGCCGATGTAGCCGGAAATCAGCAGACCCAGCACCAGTTCGAAAATCAGCAGCGAGAACAGCCCAGGCATCTGGTTGATGAACAGGAACATCGGGTAAGCGCTGAAGAAAATGGCGATGGCCGAGCCCAGCAGCCATGAACGGTTGCCGCTGCGATCCGCCATGGCGCCCACCAGCGGTGTGGCGACGATCAACACGGCGCCACCCATCATCCCCGCGCTGAAACCCATCCATGACGGCAGGCCCAGCACGCGCTGGGCGTAGGAGGGGATGTAGAACAGAATCGCGTAGGTGCAGACGGTCCAGAGCACCACCAGCGAAAAGCTGATCAGGGTCTGGCGCGGGTAGGTCTTGATCACTTCACGCAGCGGCGAATCGACCGGTTTGCTGGCGGTATAGGCAGGCGTCTCGTCGACCCGGCTGCGAATGTAGAAACCCACCGGGCCGATCAGGGTGCCGATCAGGAACGGCACGCGCCAGCCCCAGCTTTCCAGCTGCGCCTGGGTCAGGTAGCTGGACAGAATCGCGCCCAGTGCCGAGCCGAGCAGTACTGCGACACCGATACTCGCCTGAATCCAGCTGGAGTAGAACGCTTTACGGCCGGCCGGCGCATGTTCGGTCAGAAACGCCGTGGCGCTGCCCATCTCCCCGCCGGCGGAAAAACCCTGTAGCAGACGCGCCAGCACGATCAGCACCGGGGCCAGGTAGCCGATCTGCGCGAAGCTCGGCGTGAGAGCAATGATCAGCGTTCCGAAGGCCATGAGCAGGATGGTTAGGGACAAGGCCGCCTTGCGCCCATGCTTGTCGCCGTAGATGCCCAGCACGATGCCACCCACCGGACGCATGAAAAAGCCCACGCCAAAGGTCGCAAGGGCCAGCAGATAGGACGTCAGTTCGCTACCGGTCGGGAAGAACACCTTGGCGATGATGACCGAGAAAAAGCTGTAGACCGTGAAGTCGAACCACTCTAGGCCATTGCCGATGACCGTGGCAGTGATGGCGCGGCGCGCCTGCCTGTTCTGGGGATGTGTGAGGGATTTTTGTAGTGTGCTCACTTTTTAGCTCCTGCATGCAATACACGCAGGGAACGACCCTGCATTGATAAGGGGGCAGAGTCGGAAGGTGAAATAGAATCAGGTCTAGAGCCCGTTAGGGTTGAGAGTAGGCTTATGCCCGGTTTGGAGAAAACGCTCTTTACGCAGGTTTGCATGCGCGATACGCATGCAAGTGCTCTCTGTAACAATCAGCCTTGCGAACTGATCTCGTCGCTCAGCCATTTCTCGAAGGCACGTGCCGCGCGGCGGGGCATCTTGCCGCTTGGCGTCAGCAGGTAATAGCCGCCCACCGCGCCGACACTTGTGCTGCACGCAGGCACCAACGCGCCGGAACGCACATGCCTGTCGATCATCGGCTGCCAGCCGAGGACAATGCCATGACCAGACATTGCCAGATCCACCAGCACCGGATACAGGTTGACCGTCATGCGCTTGCGGATCAGCGAGGCATCCACGCCCTGACGGCCGAACCAGTCATTCCAGGACAGCCACTGGCGCTGGCCGTCTTCCAGCATCAGCAGACAGTAGTCGAGCAATTGCGCAGGTTCGAGCAGCTGGCCGTTCAGATAGTCAGGCGAGCAATAGGCGTTGACCGACTCGGCAAACAGCAACCGGCTGTCCAGCCCGGCTGGCGAGCTTTCACGCAGGAAATACAACGCCAGATCGAATTCGGCACGGATCAGCGAATCCAGCCCGTCGACGACGCGCAGTCGGATATCGACGCCGGGAAATTCGTCCCGATAACGACCCAGCAACGGACCGAGCCACAAGGCCGCGACGCCGCTGGAACAGGCCAGTGTCAGTTGTTGCTCGCCACTGTGGGTAATGACCTGCGCCGTGGCTTCCGCGCACAGGGTCAGCACGCGATGAATCTGTTCGGCGTAGATCTGCCCGGCAACGGTCAGGTGAATGCGCTTGTGCTCGCGTCGAAACAGCGCTCGGCCCAGAAACTCTTCAAGCTGCGCCACTTGCCGACTGATCGCGCTTTGCGTCAGGTGCAGTTCGGTCGCCGCACGGGTAAAGCTGCCGTGGCGCACGGTGGCCTCGAAAGCAATCAGGTTCTGCAAGGGTGGCAGCGGTTCGATGCGCATGAAGACTCCGGATCAAAGGCTGTCGGGAAACGGAATGGACAGCAGCCAGTCTCTGAACACGCACAGTGACGGCAGGTTCTGAAAACGTGTGGCGTAGGCCAGGTAATAGTTACGGCCGCTGTCCAGCGGTTCGAACAGCGTCACCAGCTCGCCGCTTGCGAGTTCGTCCAGCACCAGAATGCGTGGCACCAGTGCGATACCGATGCCTGCCGCCACTGCCTGGATCAGGTGTGAGGTCAGTTCGAAACTCGGGCCGGGGCGCATCACATGATGATCCAGCCGGTTACGCTCGAACCAGTCCGACCAGGCGTTGGGACGCGACACCACACTGAGCAGCGAGTAGTGCGCCACCTGTGCCGGGGTCATGGATGCATACCCTTTCAGCGCGCCGGGACTGGCAATCAGGACCAGCTTTTCACTGACCAGCGGGTGGGCGATGTAGCCCGGCCAGTTGCCGGTGCCTGCGCAGATGATGGCGTTCATCTCGCTGGCGGCTGGCGTCAGGTCGGCGTGCACGATGCGCGAATGCACGTGCACCACATAGCCCGGATGCCTCGCGTAAAAGTCATTCATGCGCGGCAGCAGCCATTTGGAGCCAAAGGTGGGCAGCACGGCAAGATGCAGGGTGCCGCCTTCGGCCTTGTGAGCGATGGTCTGCAGCGTCGCGCTGCGGATTCGACCGAGGGCTGCGGCCAGTTCGTGCTGGTACAGCGCCCCTGCGGTGGTCAGCTCGATACGTCGGCCATCGCGCTTGAACAGCTCGACCTCAAGCTGGGCTTCGAGCGCCTGCACCTGACGGCTCACCGCGCTCTGGGTCAGCGTCAGTTCATCGGCGGCCTTGGTAAAGCTGCCATGCCGGGCGGCCGCTTCGAAAGCGATCAGCAGCGACATCGAAGGCGTCAGTCTTCTGGGGTTCATTCATAAAGCTCATGGAAAAACGGCAGGTTTTACGTTTGCACTGCGGCGCCGCAGGCCGGAGAATCACGCCAACCGTTGATATTGCCGTGCTTGCGAGCCCTTCGAAGCATACGTGCTTTGCATATAAAAAGCCTAACCCGTCAGGAACACCACCATGATTGCGCTGTTGAAGCCCACGTCCGAACAGGTCGGTCACTACGACCGTTTCCTCAACGCCCTGAGCGAGGGTGGTTTTCGCGGGGAAATCGCCCGGGACATGGGTTCACGCACCGTGCTGGCCACCGACAACTCCATCTACCAGCGTCTGCCGCAGGCCGCAGTGTTCCCGATGGACAGTCATGACGTGGCCATCGTCGCCCGGCTGGCTGCGTGCCCTGAACATAAAGAGGTCGTTCTGACGCCTCGGGGCGGCGGCACCGGCACCAATGGCCAGTCGCTGACCGATGGCGTGGTGGTCGATCTGTCGCGGCACATGAACAACATTCTTGAAATCAACGTCGAGGAGCGCTGGGTGCGCGTCCAGACTGGCGTGGTCAAGGACCAGCTCAACGCCGCGCTCAAGCCTCATGGGCTGTTTTTCGCGCCGGAGCTGTCGACGTCCAACCGTGCCACGGTGGGCGGGATGATTAACACCGACGCCAGCGGGCAGGGCAGTTGCACCTACGGCAAGACCCGTGACCACGTGCTGGAACTGTCCACCGTGTTGCTGGGCGGTTCATACGTGAATACCCAGGCCATAGATGCCGAGCAACTGATGCGCGAACAGGCGCGTGTTGATCGTGCAGGCGACGTCTATCGCTGCGCGCAGCAGATTGCCGACACTCAGGCGCAACTGATCAAGGACGTTTTCCCGACCCTCAATCGCTGCCTGACCGGTTATGACCTGGCGCACCTGCGTGAGGAAGACGGGCGATTCAACCTCAACAGCGTGCTGTGCGGTTCCGAAGGTTCACTGGGCTTTATCGTCGAAGCCAGGCTGAACGTGCTGCCGATCCCCAAACATTCGATACTGGTCAACGTGCGTTACGCAGGCTTCATGGACGCGTTGCGCGACGCCAAGGCGTTGATGGCGCACAAGCCGCTGTCCATCGAAACGGTGGATTCCAAGGTCTTGATGCTGGCGATGCAGGACATCGTCTGGCACGGCGTTGCCGAGTATTTTCCTCAGGATCCGGCCACGCCGACACTGGGCATCAACCTGATCGAGTTCAGTGGCGACGAATTGAACGAAGTCGAGCAGCGGGTGCATGCGTTTGTCGCGCACCTGCAGACCGACACCTCGGTCGTGCGCCTCGGCCACACCCTGGCGACAGGCAGTGCGGCGGTCAACCGCGTCTATACCATGCGTAAACGTTCTGTCGGTTTACTGGGCAACGTCAAAGGCGAGGCGCGGCCGCAGCCGTTCGTGGAAGACACGGCCGTGCCGCCGGAAAACCTGGCCGATTACATTCAGGAATTCCGTGCGCTGCTGGACAGCTACGGTCTGCAGTACGGCATGTTCGGCCATGTGGACGCGGGCGTGCTGCACGTGCGGCCGATTCTGGACATGAAAGACCCGGCGCAGGCGGCCTTGATTCGTCCGATTTCCGACGCCGTCGCCGCGCTGACCAAGCGCTACGGCGGTCTGCTCTGGGGCGAGCATGGCAAGGGCTTGCGCTCACAGTACGTGCCCGAGTATTTCGGCGAGTTGTATCCCGCACTTCAGGCGTTGAAGGCTGCCTGCGATCCGTTCAACCAGCTCAACCCCGGCAAGATCGCCACGCCTGCTTCGGTGCCTGAGGCGCGCCTGACCCTGGTGGACGAGGTGAAACTGCGCGGTGATCTGGACCGTACCATCGACGAGCGTGTCTGGCAGAGCTATGACACGGCACTGCATTGCAACGGTAATGGTGCCTGTTACAACTACGATCCCGACGATGCGATGTGCCCGTCCTGGAAAGCCACGCGCGACCGTGTTCATTCACCGAAGGGTCGGGCGTCGCTGGTCAGGGAATGGTTGCGCTTGCAGGGCGAGCAGGACGTGAACGTGCTGACCGCCAGCGCCAGGGCGCGTGCGGCCAATGTGGTGAAGAGCCTGGCCGAGCGTACCGTCAACAGCGTGGCCCGAGTGGCTGGGCAGAAAGACTTCTCCCACGAAGTCTACGACGCCATGTCGGGTTGCCTGGCGTGCAAGTCCTGCGCAGGTCAGTGCCCTGTCAAGGTCAACGTGCCCGAGTTTCGCTCGCGCTTTCTGGAGTTGTACCACAGCCGTTACCTGCGGCCGCTCAAGGATTACCTGATCGGCTCGCTGGAATTCAGCATTCCGCATCTGGCGCGTTTTCCCAGACTGTACAACGGCGTGATGGGGGCAAAGCCGGTCCGTTATCTGCTTGAGCATGTGGCAGGCATGGTCGACAGTCCATTACTGAGCTTGATGGACTTCCGCGCAGCCTGCGCGCGCTGGAACGTCGGCATTGCAACGCCTGCGCGTCTCGCAGCGCTGACCGAGCAGGAGCGCCAGCGTACGGTGATACTGGTGCAGGACGCGTTTACCCGTTACTTCGAAACCCCGCTGGCAGCCGACTGGCTGGAGCTGATTTCGCGCATGGGTTATCAGGTTTACCTTGCCCCGTTCGCCCCCAACGGCAAGCCCCTGCAGGTCCAGGGTTTCATGGCTGCGTTCGAAAAGGCAGCGAGTTTCAATAGTCAGTCACTGCGCAAGCTTCAGGATTCCGGCATTCCGCTGATCGGACTTGATCCGGCAATGACGCTGGTCTATCGCCAGGAATACAGCAAGACCCTGGGCAGCGAAAACGTGCCGACCGTGATGCTGCCGCAGGAATGGCTGGCTTCGGCGCTGGTCGAGCAGGGTTCGGAAGCCGAAAGCGAAACGTATTACTTCCTGCCGCACTGCACCGAAAAAACCAACGAACCGGCCAGCGTCGGCCTCTGGCAGCAAGCTTTTGCCCGCAACGGCCTGACCCTGCAGGTATTGCCAAGCGGCTGCTGCGGCATGTCCGGCACCTACGGCCATGAAACCCGCAACGTGAAGACCAGTAAAACCATCTACAGCCAGTCCTGGCAGCCGCTGGTAGCGCGTCATGGCGGGGATGACCGATTGGTTGCCGATGGTTACTCGTGCAGAAGTCAGGTCAAGCGTCAGGATGGCAAGGTGATCAGGCATCCATTGCAAGTGCTGCTTGAGCGGATGCGGGCGGGGTGATGGGGCACGATCTTCCCTACATCTGCGTTAGTCGTTACACAAACGTCCTCATGGAGGAATGATCGTGCCCATCGCTCCGCGTGGGCATGCCGCCCGGGACGCTCCGCGTCCCATCAGGTCCGATCACTTAGATAATCGGTGGCACCGATGCGCTTTTGTACCGCGATGTCATGAACACCGCAGATCGCGACGTGGGTGAAGGCTGAGTCTTGGCGCTGATTCGG
Source organism: Pseudomonas sp. fls2-241-TYG-175 (assembly GCF_030209155.1). Lineage (NCBI taxonomy): Bacteria > Pseudomonadati > Pseudomonadota > Gammaproteobacteria > Pseudomonadales > Pseudomonadaceae > Pseudomonas > Pseudomonas sp. fls2-241-TYG-175. The sequence goes on from NZ_JARVSO010000012.1 coordinate 137,784, forward strand.
GGGGCAATCGGCATGGATGCCGA
>NZ_JARVSO010000025.1:0-134969 GCF_030209155.1 Pseudomonas sp. fls2-241-TYG-175
GGTACTGAACGCAGTACTCGCGCTCGGGATAGACGCTGGCGAGCTGGAAGCGATAAGTGGTGGCCAGCAGGCCATGCTCTTCCAGTATCCGGGCAATAATCTGCGGCACCGTACGGTGCTGAAAGATCCGTTGGTTGGTGCGGTGGCCGAGGCGAGCCAGATGCGGACGGAGGGTGACCGAGTAACGGGTCAGGCGTTGCCCGGAATCGCCCTGGGCGACACGGTCGATCAGCCCGTGAATACCACTGTTGTCGGGTGCAAACTGCAGAAAGGCAGGTCTGTTCAGCAGGCTTTCCAGATCCAGTCCTGACGACTCGCTGACCAGCTCCAGCGTAAAGGCAAACGGCTGACTGATCGCTTCGTGGCCCTTGAAGGCGAGCACCTGAAAGCCATGATCGATGTCATCAAGGTTGAGCGTGAAACAAGTCTGGTGGGCAGACATCCCGAATTCCTCTGTACCAACAGGCAACCGCGCCCATCGAATACAGATGCCTATAACAAGATACGTGCCTGATTATTTTTAACCCATAAAAACAAAGGGATAGAAGTTGCAGGAGAATGATTTGATTGTTTTTTGATCAATTTTTCGGTGTTTTCCGCGCAAGGTATTGCGCACCTGCGCAAATGTCTGCAAAGCGGGCCAATCGCATTGGCCTGCATGGCTCGGACCAGGCCTTATCAGTCACGCCTGTGCAATAAGTTGCGCATCAGCAGATGAGCCCAAGGGGCCTAGAACCACGACAGTTTCAGGTGTAAGCGAGCAGTCGTCCGCAGGTCACCACGCCGATCCAGAGTGCGATTGAAAGCACGGCATGAAATCTGGCGACACAGGGTGTGGCCAGCCGTGTATTCCAGTGCGTCACCGAGCGGTAGACGCCCACATGAAAGAGCGTGGCATTGGTGCCGGCCCCTGCGATCAGGCACAGTTTGAGAATGAACACACCGTTGTTGACGAACTCATCGGGGTGGGCGGCAAACATCATCAGCCCGGCGGGTACGATCAGCAGCAGTGCCGCCAGCGCCCAGACCAGCAGATGGCGCGCCAGCGCGGTAATCGGGATGTCCTTCGACCACCCCAGCACGCGCAGGTCGAACAGGATCACCGAGCCGACCAGCACGGTAAAACCGACGATGTGCAGCACTTCCATGATTGGGTAAAGCCAGATCTCGTTACGCATGGCCTGACCGAGGGGTGACGCTTCCAGCCAGACCAGCCATGAGCCGTCGTTGACGACCGCCATCATCGAAGCTCGACGGTCTTGCCGTTGATGGTGATGCGCTCGGCTCTCACCTCTTCAGACCGGGTGCGATTCTGATAGCCGACGACGGTCGCCTGCGTATCGTTTGCCAGCATTTGCGGAGTCAGCCCGCGGTTTTCCATGCGCGAGGGCGGTGCCAGCACCACGGTCCAGGTCTTGTCGGTGGTTTTGAGATGAATGAAACCATGAGGGTTGGCGTATCCGCTTTGCGTGATGGTGCCGCTCAGCTCAAGTGGCTTATCGGTGTCGTACTCGCTCCAGCCGTGGTGGGCGAAGGCGGCGGTCGCAACCATCAAAAGGGACACGCCGAGGCTCTTGTGCATGAGGTTCATGGCACGGTTTCTCCTGCAAGGACGATGGGATGACATCAAGTCGATGCAGACAAGTGAATCAGCTGAAACGAAAAGGGCGACGCACCAGGCTATCTCTCCGACGGATGGAAATCCGGGACTTCCACGGTAGTCAGTTACCGTGGAAATCGTGATCGGTTGGAAGAGACTCAGGCCGTCGCGCCGACCTTCGCTGCCGACTGACGGCTGATGCGCAAGGCAACCAGGCTACCGACGATGGTCAGCGCTGCCAGCGAATAGAGGGCCATGGTGGTGGAGCCGGTCTGGTCCTTGATCCAGCCCACCAGGTAGGGGCTGAGGAAGCCCGCCATCTGCCCGATCGAGTTGATCAGGGCCAGGCCGCCCGCCGCAACGCTGGCGCTGAGCAGGGCGGTCGGCAGCGGCCAGAACATGGGCAGGCTGGTCAACGCGCCCATGGTGGCGATGGTCAGGCCGAGAATGGCCACGAGTGGCACGCTGGCAAAGTTGGCCGCGATGATCAGCCCCGTTGCGCCCATCAGCATCGGCACGACCAGATGCCAGCGGCGTTCGTCACGCAGGTCCGCGGAGCGGCCGACCAGCAGCATGAACACACCCGCCATCAGGTAGGGCACCGCGCTGATCCAGCCGATCACCAGCGCATCGCTGAAACCCAGGCTCTTGATGATCGACGGCAGCCAGAAGTTGATCGCGTAGACGCCGCTCTGAATGCAGAAGTAAATGAAGCCCAGAATCCAGATAAAGGGCATGGTCAGCACCGAAGCCACCGAACTCTTGCCGTGCACCGGGCGATTGAGTTCGTCCTGAGTGATGTCGGTCTTGACCCGTTGCCGTTGCTCGGGCGTCAGCCAGTGTGCGTCTTCGACCTTGTCGCAGAGCAGGAAGAACGCCAGCACGCCCAGCGCAACGGTCGGTAGGCCTTGAATCAGGAACATCCACTGCCAGCCCGCCATACCGCCCTGGCCTGCGGCGAAGTGGTTGAGGATCCAGCCGGAGAACGGTCCGCCCAGTAAGCCGGACACCGGAATCGCCGACATGAACAAGGCCATGATCCGGCCGCGTCGCTGGTTCGGGTACCAGCGCGAAAGGTAGAGGACGATGCCGGGGAAGAAACCTGCTTCGGCCATGCCGGTCAGGAACCGCAGCACGTAGAACTCGACTGGCGTGGTGACGAACAGCAGGCAGGTGGAGAACATGCCCCAGGTGATCATCATCAGCCCGATCCAGCGCCTTGGGCCGAAGCGGTTGAGCGCCAGATTGCTGGGCAGCCCGCACAGCACGTAGCCGATGAAGAAGATACCGGCACCCAGGCCGTAGACCGTTTCGCTGAAACTCAGGGCGTCGAGCATCTGCAGCTTGGCGAAACCGACGTTCACGCGGTCAAGGTAATTGAACAGGTAGCAGATGAAGATGAACGGGATAAGGCGCAGGGTGATGCGACGATAGACATGATTGCCGTCAGCGTCGCCAACCTCGCGAACCGGAGAGTTGGACATGGCGTCAGTTCCTCAGAGCTTGTTATTTTTATGCAGCTTGCCGGGGGCTTCCCGATCATAGGGAGCCTGCAGATAAAACGCTTTGGGGCTTTGCACGGCTGAGGCGGGTGGGTGTTGTGTGGTTGCACAAAAGACTGGGCAGTGCATGGCTTTTTGATTGCGCCAGTCTGCAGCATGTGTGACGCGGAGCGTCACGGGCGGCATGCCCACGCGGAGCGATGGGCACGATCAGTGTTGAGGCAGACTTATGTATACGATGAGCGCTCCGCGTGGGAATGCAGCTCAGGACGGTCCGCGTCCGGGATGCCTGTCTATGTGGAGAGCGGGCAGGTCATCAATTTGAAGCGCCCCTTACTCGATGGCCTCGTAAGGCAGCCCCACATAATTCTCGGCAATGGTCCTGCGTCCGGCTTCGGAGCCGACGTAGTAGTCCAGTTCGGTCTGCTGGATGCGCTGACTGAAGGCATCGGTGTCGGGGAAGTTGTGCAGGATCGAGGTCATCCACCAGGAAAAGCGCTCGGCTTTCCAGATACGGCGCAAACAGATCTGCGAGTACTTTTCCAGCAGGTCGGTGCGGCCTTCCTGATAGACCTTGAGCAGGATGCGGTACAGCGTACTCACGTCGCTGGCGGCCAGGTTCAGGCCCTTGGCGCCGGTGGGCGGGACAATGTGCGCAGCGTCGCCGAGCAGGAACAGGCGGCCATACTGCATCGGCTCAACCACAAAGCTGCGCAGCGGGGCGATGCTTTTCTCGATGGACGGACCCGTCACCAGACGTTCGGCCAGATGGGCAGGCAGGCGCGATTTGAGTTCATCCCAGAAACGCTGGTCCGACCAGTCCTCGACGCGTTCATCTGCACTGACCTGAACGTAATAACGCGTCCGAATCGCCGAACGCATGCTGCACAGCGCAAAGCCGCGCGGATGGTTGGCGTAGACCAGTTCGTCGTTGACCGGCGGGGTGTCGGCCAGCACGCCGAGCCAGCCAAACGGGTAGACGCGCTCGAAGACCTTCAGTGCCTCGGCCGGGATCGCCTGCCGTGACACACCATGGAAGCCGTCGCATCCGGCAATGTAGTCACAGTCCAGGCGCACGGTTTCGCCATTTTTGACGAACGTCAGGTAAGGTCGGTCGGTCTTGAGGTCATGGGGCTGGACGTCTTCGGCGTCGTAGACCGTCATGGCACCGCACGCAGAGCGGGCCTGTATCAGGTCGCGGGTCACTTCGGTCTGGCCGTAGACCATCACGGTTCGGCCATTGGCCAGGCTTTTCAGGTCGATGCGTTCGCAGCGCCCGTCGAAGGCAAGCTCGAAACCGTCGTGGATCATGCCTTCAGCGTCCATGCGCTCGCTGACACCGGCTTCGCGCAACAGATCGACCATGCCCTGCTCAAGCACGCCGGCACGAATGCGGGAAAGGATGTAATCGGGGTTCTTGCGTTCAACGATGACGTTGTCGATACCGGCACGTTGCAGCAACTGGCCCAGCAGCAGTCCGGACGGGCCTGAGCCGATGATGGCGACTTGGGTTTTCATGGAGATGACCTTCTGTGATCCCTGCCAGCCATGGCTTGCGGGATGTGTTTGTTTTTGTCTCCTGCATTTTTAATGGATGCCAGCGGGATAAGAAGGCAATATCCAGCACATTACCTGGACTTTTCGAGGGTCTGGCGAGGATTGAATGATGCCCAGAACAGCGCCTGTTTCCGTTCCCGTTTTCAAGCTTTACGGCGAAACCACAGCGTGGCCTACGCCAGACCTGATCCACTGCGAATCGATTCCCGAGCGCAGCAAAATGCATGAATGGGAGATCAAGCCTCATCGCCATGGTGACCTGGTTCAGTTGCTGTACGTCCAGTCCGGCCGCGCGGTGCTGAAGGTCGAAGACGTGGTGCACCAGGTCGATACGCCGTCGCTGCAAGTGGTGCCCGCGCTCAGCGTGCACACCTTCAAGTTTGCCGAGGATATTCAGGGGCACATTCTCAGCCTGGCGCGGCCGTTGGTGGAGCAACTGGAAGCGGCGCTGGATATTTCGGCCATCGGTACGGCGCGTTGTCATGTTCTGGGCGACGACAGCGTCTACGTGGACACGCTGTTCAGCGCGATTGCCCGCGAGTATCGCCAGCGCAAGCCGGGTCGCGATCTGATGCTGCAGTCGTTGATCAACGTGCTGATGGTCTGGCTCAGCCGACGCGGGAGCGAGCAGCGGGGTGATGACAGTCAGGTGCTGGATCGCGGCCGCGAGCATTTGCAGGTGTTCATGCATCAACTGGAAGCGAGCTTCCGTGAACATTGGTCCATCGAGCAGCACGCGCAGCGCATGGGGCTCAGCGCGGCGCATTTGAATGCGCTGTGTCGGCGGCTGTGCAGCCAGTCGGCGTTGCAGATCATCAACCAGCGTCTGCTGCTGGAAGCCAAGCGCAATCTGGTCTACACGACCATGACGGTGAATCAGGTATCCGACAGCCTGGGATTTTCCGAACCGGCCTATTTTTCCCGATTCTTCAAGCGTGCCACCGGGCAGTCACCCAGCCAGTTCCGCCAGCAGAAATGAAAACGGGGCGCTTCAGAGCGCCCCGTTGTCCGTCCGCCTTATCGAACGGTCAGGTCACAACCTGGTAGCACGGCACATAGGCTGCGCCACCCGGCAGCTTCATGCGGTGCTGCTCGACGAAAGCCTTAAGCAATTTGTCCAGCGGCTGCATGATCGATGGATCGCCGTGGATCTGGTACGGGCCGTGTTCTTCGATCAGACGAATGCCCTTGTCCTTGACGTTGCCCGCCACGATGCCGGAGAAGGCCCGACGCAGGTTGGCCGCCAGCTCATGAGACGGAATGTCGTGGTTGAGCTGCAATCTGGCCATGTTTTCGTGGGTCGGATCGAACGGGTGCTGGAAGCTCTCTTCGATCTTCAGCAGCCAGTTGAAGTGGAACGCATCGTTGCGCTCGCGACGGAACTGACGCACCTCTTTAAGGCCCTTGGCCATATGACGCGCGACTTCTGCCGGGTTGTCGATGATGATCTGGTAATGACGCTGCGCCTCTTCGCCCAGTGTGGCGCCGACGAATGCGTGCAGTTGTTGCAGGTATGGTTCGGTGTTCTTCGGACCGGTCAGGACCACCGGGAACGGCACGTCCTTGTTGTCCGGGTGCATCAGGATGCCCAGCAGGTACAGGAACTCTTCGGCCGTGCCTGCGCCGCCAGGGAAGATGATGATGCCGTGACCCACGCGCACGAAGGCTTCCAGACGCTTTTCGATGTCCGGCAGGATCACCAGCTCGTTGACGATCGGGTTCGGCGCTTCGGCGGCGATGATGCCCGGCTCGGTCAGGCCCAGGTAGCGGCCACCGACGATCCGTTGCTTGGCGTGAGCGATGGTCGCGCCTTTCATCGGGCCTTTCATGACACCGGGGCCGCAGCCGGTGCAGATGTCCAGACTGCGCAGGCCCAGCTCGTGGCCGACCTTCTTGGTGTATTTGTATTCTTCGGTGTTGATCGAGTGGCCGCCCCAGCACACCACCATTTTCGGTTCGACACCGGCGCGCAGGGTACGGGCGTTGCGCAGCAGGTGGAACACGTAATCGGTGATGCCTTGAGAGTTGCTCAGGTCGATGCGCTGGCTGTCCAGTTCGCTTTCGGTGTAGACGATGTCGCGCAGGGCGCTGAACAGCATTTCGCGGGTGCTGGCGATCATCTCGCCATCGACGAAGGCATCGGCCGGAGCGTTGAGCAGCTCCAGGCGCACGCCACGGTCCTGCTGATGAATGCGGACCTCGAAGTTCTCGTAGGCCTCAAGAATGGTCTTGGCGTTATCGACATGGGCGCCAGTATTGAGAATGGCCAGGGCGCACTGGCGGAACAGGGTGTAGGTGCTGCCTGAGCCCGCAGCGCTGAGCTGCTGGACTTCGCGTTGGGACAGGGTTTCAAGGCTGCCTTTTGGGCTTACCGTGGCGTTAATCACTTGTCTTGGGATCATTCTATTTTCCATTAGAGCGATGCAGTCGAGGCGGCAGGGCCTGCGCATCAGGATGGTGAGCATCGAAGACGTTCACGCCTGACGGTATTTTCTACAGCACTTGGGCGCGAATGCAAACGCCGGGCCTCGCCTGCTGCGTATTCGAGGGTGCAGGCGTCGTCTGAGGGACTGAAAGTCATATAAAGCAGGCACTTGATCGAAACGCCATGCGGCTGAATTTTGACGCACAAGCGGGCCAATAGTGAACCTGACCCATTTAACAGGGTCTGTTAGCTAATGGACTCTCTGGACAGCCTGTGGAAGTGGCTGCCGATATAAAGGATTGCAGGCGTTTTTCAACGCGCCTGATAGGCAGACAGCCCGTCCAGGCAGGAGTTGCAATTGATTTGCCGCTCGCCAGATCCATCCTTAGCCGGCCCGTACGTCGGGGCTTTATTTTCATTCCAGACAAAGATAATCATTGCCATGTCTCGTCATCTTTCAGCACTGCTTTCTCGTGCCCCTGGCCTGTTCACTGCTTCGCGTCATCTCCTCGGCACCGGTCTGCTGGGCGCCGTGCTTTGCGTTCTTACACCCATTACCGCTCAGGCGGCGGACAGCGAGCGCTGGGTGAGTGACAGCCTGACCACCTACGTGCGCAGCGGTCCGACTGACGGGCATCGCATTGTCGGCACGCTCAAGTCCGGGCAGAAAGTGGAACTGCTCAGCACCTCGGGCAATTTCAGCCAGGTGCGAGGCGAGGGGGGCAGCACCGTGTGGATCCCCAGCAGTGATCTGCAGGAAGTCCCTGGCCAGGCCGAGCGGGTGCCGCAGCTGACCCAGCAGGTCGCAGAACTGACCGAACAATTGAACGGCATCGACAACACCTGGAAAACCCGCGTGCAAGGCATGCAGGAAACTCTGGATGCGCGCAAGAAGCTGGTTGATGAACTGGAAGCGCGTACCAAGACCCTCAACGATCAACTGGCTGACTCACAGGCCGAGCTGCGTTCCACTCAGGCCCGCCTGGGTGACGAGAACAAGCAGGTGATGATGCGCTACATGGTCTACGGTGGCAGCATTGCTGGCGCTGGACTGCTGGTTGGTCTGATCCTGCCGGCCCTGACCCGTGGCCGCAAGAAGAACGACGGCTGGGTGTAACGCTCTATCCGCATGCCGCAGCCCTCGAGTATCGGGGCGCTGCGGTGCAGGGCAATCCTGCGATGTGACTCGCGTCTCTGTAATAGCCTCTGCGCTCCTGCTTTTTTGATCCGCCTCGCAAAAAATCCTGCCTGTCCTCGATGCAATCAGTCGCGAAGTCGATGTTCGCTCTATAGTTTCTGCCTGAGTGGTCGAAAAACTGGCTGTTGCCCTGAACTGAATCACGCGATAGAGCGATCAGGGCTATATGTGGCATGTTGCCATTAGTTAACATGCGCATCGATGCTGGACCTGGAAAAGTCGTTCAGGCCTTGGGTCTTATATTTTCACCCTCTCCTGTGTAGGAATCCGGATGCTGGCGTACAACCAAAAAAGCTTTCTTATCGTTGATGACTTCTCCGACTTTCGCAGTTCGGTGCGGTCGATGCTGCGTGAGCTGGGCGTCAAGGAAGTGGACACCGCCGACTCCGGCGAGCAGGCCCTGCGCATGTGCTCGCAAAAGCGTTATGACTTTGTGCTGCACGATTTCAATCTGGGCGATGGCCGCAAGAACGGTCAACAGGTGCTGGAAGACCTGATGGTCGAGCGACTGCTGAGCTACGAAAGCGTTTTCATCATGGTCACCGCCGAGAACAGTCAGGCAATGGTCATGAGCGCCCTGGAGTGGGAGCCCGATGGCTACCTGACCAAGCCGTTCAACCGCGCAGGCCTGGCCCAGCGTCTGGAAAAGCTGGTGCAGCGCAAGAACCTGCTCAAGCCGATTCTGCAGGCGCTGGACCGTCGCAAGCCCGCCGAAGTGCTGGTCGCGTGCAACAAACTGATCGAACAGGATCCGCGCTATGCGCCGTTGTGTCTGCGCTACAAGGCCGATGCGCTGCGTGATCTGAAACAGAACGAGCCGCTGGAAGCGTTTCTCAGGACCATCCTGGCCGACCGTGCCACGCCCTGGGCGTATGCCGCGCTGGGCAGTCTGCTGCTCAAACGCGGCAAGGTCACCGAGGCGGAGGCCGTTTACGAACAGGCGATCAAGGCCTTTCCGACCATGCCTGCGTTGTACGATGGCCTCGCCGAGGTGCTCGTCACTCGCGGCGATGCCAAGCGTGCGCAAAGTGCCTTGGAGAACGCCGTGCGCCTCTCGCCGCTGGCGGTACGTCGCCAGAAGATGCTGGGCAAGCTGGCGATGGGCAACGAAGATTTTGAAAGCGCTTCCAAGGCCTTTCGTCAGGCCGTTTCCCAAGGTGCGCATTCACGTTTCAAGGACCCGGAAACCAACCTGGGTCTGGCTCATGCCCTGATCAGCAAGGGCGGCGACCAGGGGCTGGATGCGCGCACGCGTGTCGAGATCAACAACGCGCTGGGCGATGTGGCCAAGGAACACACCAACGACGAAGGTCTTCAAGTGCGCACGCGCCTTATGAAAGCCGCCAGTCTGCAGCACTCGGACCCGGAAACCGCCGCCAAGCTCACCGAGCAGGCGATGGCCAGGCTTGAAGGCATGGAGCAGTTCCTCAGTGCCGACGCAGCCCTGCTGGTGGCGTCACAGCTCAAGCAATTGGGTCAGGAAGAGGCGGGCGCGGGCGTGCTGAAAAACTGCGCGGAAGTCTATGGTGATGACCCGGCTGTGATGAAAAGCGTGGCCAGCATGACCGACGATCCCGCCATTCTGGGTGCCAACAAGGCCGCCATCGATTTCAACCTGCAGGGCGTGCGCAGCTACAAGGCGGGCAACCTGCCGGAGGCGCAGGAGCATTTCCGTCGTGCCCTGGCCTTGCAGCCCAAGAACATCAGTATCGCGCTGAACATGGCGCAGTCGCTGCTGCATCCGGGGCAGAACCTCGGGCAGGCGGGACTCGAGGAATGCCGCGCCAGCCTGAAAATGGTCGGCATGATCCCGGACAGCGATTCACGTTATGAGCGTTATCAGAAACTCAGGGAAAGGGCGTTTGGCGCATGAGCGAAGAGCAGCAACAGGGACTCGATTTTTCCATGGTGATTGCTTCCACCGTGCACGACATGAAGAACTCGCTGGCGACGCTGACCCAGGCGCACAGCGAATGGCTGGCGAAGCTCTCCGTCCAGCAACGCGACACCCCGGAGCATGGGGTGATCGAGTACGAGTTCGCCAACCTCAACGGCATGCTGGTGCAGTTGCTGGGCCTGTACAAACTCGGGGTCAACCAGCTGCCGTTGCGCCCTGATTATCACGAGCTGGACGATTTCATCGAAGCACAGTTGGCGCATCATCAGGAGGTGCTGGCCAGTCGCGGTATCGCCGCTCGGGTGGATATCACGGATGCAAGCCCACTTGGGTTTTTCGACCGCGAACTGGTCGGCTCGGTGGTGGGCAACATCATCGTCAACGCGATCGGTTTTGCCCGCGAGCAATTGGCGATCAGCGTCGCTGAACAAGACGGTCAGTTGAAGATCACCATCAATGACGACGGCCCCGGTTACCCGGCTTACCTGATCGAGCGCCAGACCGATTACGTGCAGGGCATCAATCAGGGCACAGGCAGCACCGGCCTGGGCCTTTACTTTGCCGCACACATTGCCCGCTTGCATGTGCGCAACGGCATCCAGGGGCGGATCGAGATCGCCAACGGCGGCGTGCTGGGCGGCGCGATGTTCAGCATCTATCTGCCCTGAGCGAAAAAAGCAGTCGCACCTCTTCATTATATTGACGCAGCGCGCGGTGCCCGCGTCGAATCACCGAGGCCTTGAGCGTCATCTTTTTGGCTTTCAGGCCTCCGCGTATTGCTTCCTGCCTACTGAAACCCCGTATTCACGGCACCTTCATCTGTTCAACAGCTTGGTTCGATTATTGCTATATCGCTCTCAGGCGTCGGCTTTGGTCTTCGCAAAATCAATTCAATAGCGGGCTGTCCGGGAGCATAGAGATGGAAGACAAAGTACTCAGGCTGATCGAAGAAGCGATGGAAGCAGACGAAGGCAGTCTGAGCCGGGGCCAGAACCTTGACTGGGATTCCATTGCGGTCCTGACCTTCATGTCGCTGGCCGACGAACATCTGGGCAAGACCCTGGCGGCCAATCGTCTCAACGGCTGCAAGACGGTGGACGATGTGATCGATCTCGTCACAGAGAAGTAAGTCGTCAGTCTCTTTTCAAACCGTATGAATCGGCCCTCAAGGGGAATGTTGGGTGGTGAGTAGTCCTTTTTCACTGAGCGGCAAAGTGGTGATGGTGACAGGTGCCTCTTCCGGTATCGGCAGCCAGGTTGCGATCTGGTTGAGTCAACAGGGCGCGCGCGTGGTGCTGGTGGCCAGAAATACCGAGCGCCTTGAAGCGACAAGGCTTCAGCTCCATGGCGAAGGTCATGGGGTCGAGCCTTTCGATCTGCTGGAGGGTGCTGCTGTTTCAGGCTGGATGCGCAACCTGGCCAGGACCTACGCGCCCTTTGACGGGCTGGTGCATGCTGCTGGCGTGCAGATGCCTATGCCGATTCGGGCATTGGGACTCGAGCAGTGGGAGACGGTATTCGCCACCAACGTGACCTCCGGCTTTTCGCTGGTCAAGGCCTTCAGGCAGAAAGGGGTGTTCGTTCAGGGTGCCAGCATCGTGCTGCTCTCGTCGGTGATGGCTCAGGCTGCCCAGCCTTCCCTGATGGCTTACTGCGCCAGCAAGGGTGCGGTTGAGTCAATGGTCCGCGCTGCGGCGCTGGAGCTGGCCCGCGACGGAATCAGGGTCAATGCGATTGCGCCGGGTGTGGTGAGAACCGAAATGACCCGCACGCTCGAGGATCTGGTGGGTGCCGATTCCATGAAGGCTGTGGAGCAGAAGCACCCGTTGGGTTTCGGTGAGCCGCTGGATATCGCCTACGCAGTCAATTACCTGCTGTCTCCGGCGGCTCGCTGGGTGACCGGCACGTCGATGGTCGTGGACGGAGGGTATCTGGCCCAATGAATGCCAAAAACCTGCTTATCGTCGGTGCCGGCGCTTTCGGGCGTGAAGTGCACGCGTGGCTGACGGACTGGGTCGCGTTGAATCCGGGCTGGCACATCGCTGGATTCATCAACGATGGACCCGGCTCCACCGAGCGTTTCGATCATTACCCGCCGGTCGTTTCAACCGTGGACGGCTACCAGCCGAAGCCTGACGAGTATCTGGTCTGCGCGATTGGCTCGCCTCAGGGGAAGCGCGCTGTGGTGGAAAAACTGCTCGCCAGGGGCTGCCGGTTTTTCACGCTGATCCATCCCTCGGTCATCATGGGCGAGAATGTCGTGGTGGGTCAGGGCACGGTCATCTGCCCTTCAACCGTGCTGACGGTCGACCTTCGGATCGGTGCATTCGTGACCCTCAATATCGGCTGCCTGATCGGACACGACGCAGACATCGGTGATTTCTCCACCTTGAGCGGACATTGCGACATTACCGGTGGAGTGGTGCTGGAAGAGGGCGTTTTCATGGGCACACATGCCAGTGTCCTGCCCAGGGTCAGAATCGGCAAACAGGCTGTAGTCGGAGCGGGCAGTGTTGCAATACGCAATGTGGCCGCAGGCACTACAGTATTCGGTGTACCCGCCAAACGTATCTCGGGGTAATGCTCATGAAGTCTCATGCCAGAATCGTGGACATAGAATATGAACTGCCTGCTCATTCACTGGACAACGAAACGCTGGCCCGGGAATTTCCCGAGTGGGACGTCGAGAAAATCTTCGCCAAGACCGGTATCGGCGAACGGCATATCATCGACAAGGATGAAACCGCATCCGACCTTGCCTTTCGTGCCTGCGAGAAGCTGTTCCTCAAAGGGGACATTCAGCGCAGCCAGATAGACGCGCTGATCTATTGCACGCAAAGTCCCGATTACGTGTTGCCCGCCACGGCTTGCATCCTGCAGCATCGCTTGCAGTTGCCCACCCAATGCGCCGCCTTCGATTTCAATCAGGGTTGCTCAGGGTTCATCTATGGGCTTGGCATTGCCAAGGGGTTGATCGAGTCAGGCCAATGCCGGAATGTATTGCTGGTAACGGCTGAGACCTACAGCCGCTACATTCACCCGCAGGACAAGAGTGTTCGTACCCTGTTCGGCGATGCTGCGGCCGTTACCCTGATCAGCGCCGCCGAGGGCGGGCCGTTTCTGGAGCGCTTTCGTTATGGCAGCGATGGCTCCGGGGCCGAGAACCTGATTGTGCCCATCGGCGGCGCACGCAGGCCTTCGGCGCAGAATCCTCAGCCTGAAACCCATGAGGACGACAACGGTAACGTGCGTACCGACGCCAATCTGTACATGAACGGCCCGGCGATCTTCGAGTTTTCCATGACGCGCGTACCGCAGTTGTTCGCTTCGTTGTTCGATGACGAACTGGCGGTGGCCGATATGGATCTGTTCGTGTTTCATCAGGCCAATCACTTCATGCTGGATGCCCTGCGTCGACGTCTGAAATTGCCTGTCGACAAGTTCGTTTCCGCCTTCCAGCACTGCGGCAATACGGTGTCCTGCACCATCCCCATTGCGCTGAAAGAGTCTTTGGACAAGGGGGCGCTCAAACCCGGTGATCGGGTTGCGGCAGTCGGCTTCGGAGTGGGTTATTCGTGGGGCGCGTGCGTCATACACTGGTAAGCGCTACAGATCGCACTCTGTGTTACGGCTGGCTCGAGGCCCTGCGTCATACCACTGACGCAGGGCCTTTTTAGTGAGCCTTTTGCCGATCAGCCGCCCACCCAGGCGTTGCGCCAGGCTTGCAGGTGATCAGCGTCAAGCATCCAGCGTTCAATGACAGCCTGCTTCAAGGCGTCGCCCCTTTGCGCGCAGGTATCCATCTGCTCGATGTGCTCTTCGATGGCACTTATCCAGGCTTGGGTCTCGTTACCCACCTGCGTAACGGGCAGCTCTTCAGGTACGCTCAGCACGTTGCTGCAAATGACCGGAAAGCCACAGGCGCCGAATTGCAGCAAGGCCACCGGGCCTTTGCTCTGGTTGACCCGATTGGACTCGGCGGGCGCGAGTACAAGATCAAGGTTAAGACCGGCCAGCATCCCTGGGAGCAGCGCTCCTTCTACAGGCGAGCGCAGTTCGTGGATAAAAGGTCGCAGCCAGCGCGTACATGGCCCCATGACGACCCATTCCACACGGTCCGCCAGCGCCTTGATGACCTCCGTCAGGATCAACAGATCGCTCAGTTCGCCCGCCGTGCCGACCCAGCCGACGCGAGGTTTCGGACGGGTCTGGCGCTGGCTTTGCAGATTCAGCCATGAATCTGACGCCAGCCGGGTTTCGATGACCTGAACGTTGGGGTGCGAGTCGCCCAGCAGATACGCCAGTGCTCTCGTGGGGACAGTGATCAGGTCTGCACGTCCCAGGCCGTGGCGCAGAGAGGCTTCAATCGCAGCGAGAGGTACTGCGGTCTTGTCGATCTCGGCGTACGCCGGGTAGTGCGGCAGATCGTAGATGACTCGAGCATGGGTGTGATCCTTGATCGCATTGATGCTGGCGACCAGGCCATCGTTGATCGGACCTTGCACAACGACGGTATCGGGGCTGAGTCTGGCGATCTCCACGAGCGGCAACGGTGTGTGGCTGAGGATGCCGTCCACTGCAAGCCCTGCACGCAGACTGTGAAGGACCGCGCCGACCCGATCGCCGGCGGTTCCACGATCACCGGGTTGCACGAGCACCACCGGCAGCGGGCGATGCGTCAACGGCCGCCAGCTCAATTGCGGATTGTTCTGGGTGACAAAACGCTCTGTCAGGGACAGTTGGGTACTGTAGGCCGGGTCCCAAGCCATGTAATGCAGCCAGCGATGGGCGAGGGCACGTGTCGCGAAATCTATCGCTTCGGCGTCGGGCTGTGACTCGTCAGGACGCAGGGCAACGATGGCATGCGGCGTCCAGACGACCAGGTGTCCGGCGCTGCGAGCCCTCAGGCAGAGGTCTACATCACGAAAATGCAGAGGAAAAAGGTGTTCGTCCAGGCCTTCGATCTCGTCATGCACTGACTTGCGAATCATCAGGCAGGAACCGCTGACGGCACTGTAGTTTTGATCGGTTTCCAGACGTAGCGCGAAGCTCGCGCAGGTCGCCGCGTCTTCGGCGGTGATCGCCCCGGCGGTACCATCGATCCCCACGATGATCCCGGCTTCCACCATTTTGCTGTCGGGTGAAATGATGTTGGCGCCCACGATGCCTACTTCAGGACGCAGCGCGTGATTGAGGAGTTGTTCGAGCCAGTCCGGCTGAACGATCAGGGTGTTGCTGTCGAGCATCAGCAAATAGTCGCCCCGAGCGTGGTTGGCGGCGGCATTGAACAGTGCCGATGGGCTCAGCGTCTGCTCGTGGTGTAGGACGCGGATGCGCTCCGATTGCATCGACTCCAGTGTTCTCAGCCATTCGGTGGTCTGCGCCGACTGGCTGTTGTTGTCGCAGATCAGAATTTCGTAGAACGGGTAAGTCGTGTGTTCCAGAATGCTTTCGACACAGGGCAGCAGCGTCTGCAGTTGGTCCTGAGAGGTGACGAGGATCGTGATCAGCGGCTGATAGGCGTGGCCGTATTCGATCCGGTAACGTCCCGACTCCAGCGCATGCACCTGGCCGTCGGCATAGCCGCGCGCGAGCAAATGTCGTTGCAGCGTACGCGCTTCATCATAATTGTCCTGCGCTTGCCAGAGTGGCGAGATGGCAATCGGCTCGGCTACATGGACGAATTCGGTAAAGCTTGAATCTTCGATCAGGCGCAGTATCAGATCGAGCTCGGTAGCCTGAGCGTGGCCTGGATCGAAGCCGCCTACCGCCAGGGCTTTTTCGCGGTTGAACAGCCAGTTGCGGCTGGTGGCCGACGGACAGGCCAGCAGGTAATCCAGACTGAAACCTGGCTGAAAGACCAGATGAGCGCCTGTTTGAGCATGCAGGGTCACTTCGTCACCGAAGACCGCGCAGGCGTGTGGCGCTTCGATCATCTTCATGACGGCGCATAGCAGGCCGCTCGGGGTAAAGGTGGTACCTGCGTCTACCAGCATCCACCAGTCGTGATCATGTTCCTGCATCAGCTCGTTGATGACCGTGGCACGGTTTTCCAGGCTCGCCTCCCGCCAGGGCAACTGGGCCTGAAGCGGTGTCTGCTGCTCGCGGTCGTAGTCGGCCAGTACGAAAACCTTGAGCTTGTCGAGCAGAGGCGCATCGGACGCCATGCTTTGCAGCGTACTCAGCACTCGCTCGGCCTGCTGATCGAAATCGGAAACGACGATGGCAATCGGCGGCCCACCGTTGTGCTGCTGTAAGTGTTCATGCAGGAGGGCATGCTGAGCGGGCGTGGGCCTGCGCTGCCCAAGCCAGTTGGCAACGCGGGTGTTACGAACAGTGGCCTGGGACCTTCTGTCGAAGTAGCCCAGCAGGTCCATGTCCTGAACATTGTCGCGCTGGGTCAGTGGCGCAATCCTGACCTTGCCATTGAGTTCGTCGGGTCGGATCCAGCCCAGTTCGCCGGGAATTCGATGGAAGTTGGCGTGACCTTCGCGAGGCAGGGTAGGGTCTTTTCTGAACGCCTCGCTGCTCTGTTGTTCGGAGACGCGGAAATAGGACAGGGGACGGGCAAGCATTGCCAGATTGCCCTGACGCAGCAGTTTGACGTACATCGCCAGGTCGCCCAGCCCCCAGATCAGCAACTGATTCAGGGACATGATGTCCTGACCGAAGGCCAGCAGGTCTTCGCGGCGACACATGACCGCGCTCGGTTCACCCACGAAGTTGACGGGATACTGGGCCAGAAAGGACACCAGCTCCGGGCCGTTCAGCACCACGTTCTTGCCGAATGGGTAAGCCGTGTACAGGTTGTCGGCCAGCATCGCACCGCTGGCGTCGATTCGTTTTCGTGTCGCTGACACGATCTTGATATCAGGGCTGTCATGCATGACATCGAACATCAGGCGCACGCAGTCGGTGAGCAGGATGTCATCGTCGTAGAGAAATTTGATGTAATCGCCGCGTGCCAGTGACACGCCAAGCGCAATGTTGTGAGGCTCGCCCAGTGGCGTGTCATTTTTGCTGTAGTGAATCGGCCAGCGACTCTGCGGCCTGAGTTTTTCGACAATGTCCCTGATGCCGTCGTCACGGCAGTCGTCAGTGACAATGATCTCGATGTCGTCGTGATTCTGACGCAGCGCGCTGGCAAGCGCCGCTTCGAAAAAAGCAGGTTTGTAAGCAGGAATGACAATACTGACCAGGCGTGAAGAACTCATCGCAATACCACATGTGAAGAAGTGTTGAGAGCCCACCGGGCACGCCGGTCGACATCCATGATCGGCTGCTGTCGTCAGGCCTTGCGGCCCACATACAGAACCGACTGATCAGTAATGCCGTGCTGCCGGAATACGCCTTCGCCGAATGCTTCCGAACCCAGCGCATCGACCTTGAAACCGGACGCCTCCAGACGCGAAACGAAGTCATGCCTGGCGTACATCCGCACATGATCGTCCTGACCGAAGCGCGCCCAGCGCTCATCGACGCTGGACTCGTCGGGGTCTTCTTCGGTGTCGGTCGCGGTCAGCAGAATCGGCACCATCAGGATCGCAGAGCCGCCCTTGGCCAGGACCCGATGCAGCTCGGACATGGCCTTGCGGTCATCGGGCACATGCTCCAGAACATGCGAACAGACGATGAAATCAAAGGACTCGTCGGCATATATGTGCATGTCCATGATGTCGACGACATCATCAGCCAGCGGCGAAAACAGATCGGCAGAGCGATAGCGGGCGTTGGGCAGGCTGCGCAGGAATTTCGACAGCACAACGGCTGGCGCAATGTCGAGAATGCGCAAGGGTTGTCCCGGCGGATTGTTCAGCAGGTGCATGGCAAACAATGCGTAAAGCCGATCCCGGTCCGAGGCCTGGCATTCAGGGCAACTGTATTGACCAACGTTCAGGGTTTCGAAATCGGCCACGCTGTAGAACACGTTCAAACGGTGAAAAATTTCCAGATGACCTCTGTCCATCGGGTAGAAATTCGGAAATCGGCAGGAGCAGACCGGACACGTTCGCATTAGCGGTTCTCGTTACTGGCAGCGACGATGACATTGATGATGCTGTCGAAAGCTTCATCGGTCAGGCTGTCGTAAATAGGCAGGCACAGGATCTGATTCGACAGGCCGGTTGCGATCGGCAAGCGTTCCGGCTTGGCCGAATCCAGACCCCGGTACATCGGGAACGTCGAAATCAGTGGGTAGAAATAGCGGCGGGCCAGAATGTTCTGATCACGCATTCGCTGATACAGCGCGTCGCGTGACACGGCGAACGTCTCGCGTACCAGCACCGGAAAGTACGAGTAGTTATGTTTTTCGGCGCTCTGCCAGACGATATCGATACCGGGGATCGCCGCCAGCGCAGCACGATACAGCTCGTCGATACGCTGGCGCCTGATCAGTGCCTGATCGATGTGCTTGAGCTGAAGCAGGCCGAACGCTGCGTTGATCTCACTCATCTTGCCGTTGATGCCTGGCGCAACCACGGTGACTTCGTCGGCAAAGCCGAAGTTTTTCAAGTAGTCGATACGTTGTTTGGTCTTCAGGTCCGGGCTGACGATGGCGCCGCCTTCGAAGGTGTTGAAGACCTTGGTGGCGTGGAAGCTCAGGATCGACAGGTCGCCATGTCTGAGCAGGCTTTCACCGCGATGCTGCACGCCGAAGGCATGGGCGGCATCGTAGATGACCTTCAGGCCATAGCGATCGGCGATCTGCTGGATACGGTCGACGTCACACGGGATGCCGTAGCAATGCACCGGCATGATGGCGGTAGTCGCCGGCGTGATGGCTTCTTCGATGCGGTCCGGATCCAGATTGTAGGTGCCGGGCTGGATATCGACGAACACTGGCGTCAGGCTGTTCCACAGCAATGAGTGCGCGGTTGCAACGAACGAGTAGGGCGTGGTGATGACTTCGCCTTTGATCCGCAGCGCTTGGATGGCGGTCATCAAGGCCAGGGTCCCGTTGGAAAACAGCGACAGATGTTGAACGCCCAGATAGCTGGCCAGCTCTTTCTCGAGCTGCTGGTGGAACGGTCCGCCGTTGGTGAGCTGGTGGCTGTCCCAGATCTGCTCGAGATAGGGAATGAATTCCTCAAGGGGCGGCAGCAGGGGACGTGTGACGGGAATCGGTGCGCTCATGAAAAGCTCTCAACACGTGTCGCAGAAGATTGCCGTTCGACAGGTCATTTTTAAGGCGCATGGCGCGTCACGCACAGGCGATCGACATAAAAATGGCGGCCAAACTGTTTTGACTTGGATAAAAGCAAAAAACCAGCCAAGAGTTCAGTTTGAGCCGTTTGAGGGGTTCGGTTTGTGAGCGGTCTCACGCTATGTTTCAGCGCTTGATCTCCCGAACGCCCGTTGCGTATTTTGTAGGCACTGCCGCAGGATGGCCTTAACTCTCAGCAAGGATTGAGCAATGAAGCGCAATGACGCCCGTTCGGCTGCACAGCAACTGACGGGCATTGACGAAGTGGAATGCGTGACGCCGGACCTCAATGGCGTACCGCGTGGCAAGGTCATGACCGCCGAAGGATTTCTGGAAGCACGGCGATTGCAGATGGCGCGTGGCGTGCTGTTGCAATGCATCATGGGCGGTTATCCACCGGCGCGTTTCTACGGCAGTGATGATGGTGACGTGGCGCTGGTCCCCGACCCTGCGCAGCTGCATCGTCTGCCATGGAGCGATCAGCCACGTGCACTGGCCATTTGCGACGCCGATGAATTGACCGGTACCAGCTGCGCGCTTTCGACACGCGGTCAGCTCAAGTCCGTACTTGCCCGCTATGACGAGTACGGCCTCACACCGGTGGTGGCCACTGAACTCGAGTTCTTCGTATTTGCCCCCAATCCGGATCCGCTTCAGGCGTTCGTGCCGCCTGTAGGGCTGGACGGTCGGCGCGAGCTGGGGCACTCGGCCTTCAGCATCAGTTCAAACAACGGGCTGCGGCCGTTCTTCACCGAGGTGTACGCCTGCATGGCGGCGCTGGGCCTGCCACGCGATACGTTCATGCACGAGATGGGCGTCAGTCAGTTTGAAATCAACCTGCTGCATGGCGATCCGTTGCTGCTGGCCGACCAGACCTTTCTGTTCAAACACCTGCTCAAGGAAGTGGCGCTCAAACATGGCGTCATTGTGGTCTGTATGGCCAAACCGCTGGCTAACACGCCCGGCAGTTCGATGCACCTGCACCAGAGCGTGGTGGATGCGGTGTCCGGTCGTAATGTATTCAGCGCCGAGGACGGCCAGTCGACGCCGACGTTCAGGCACTTCATCGGTGGGCTGCAGACCTGTATGGCAGACTTCACAGCCTTGTTCGCGCCGAACGTGAACTCTTACCAGCGTCTGTTCCATCCGTTCGCTTCACCCAACAACGCCTGCTGGTCCTATGACAACCGCGCCGCCGGTCTGCGAATTCCCGCCAGTGCACCGTCGGCCAGGCGCGTCGAGAATCGTCTGCCGGGTGCCGATGCCAATCCTTATCTGGTCATCGCTGCCAGCCTCGCGGCGGGGCTGTACGGGATCGAACGGGGCATCGAGCCGACGGCTGCCGTGCAGGGCGAGATTCAGGTGCCGGAAGAATTGACGTTGCCGTGTACCTTGCAGGCCGCTCTTGAGCGTCTGAAATGCAGTCATCCTGCCAAGGAACTGTTTGGTCATGAATTCATCGAAGGCTACATTGCGTCGAAGACCCTGGAACTGACCAGCTTTCTCGATGAAATTACCCCCTGGGAACGGCGCGTACTGGCTGCCCAGATTTAAAGAACGTTGTTTCGGGCTCGCCTGTTCAGGCGACTCCGTATTTTGGAATGTCGATGCGCCAAATCTGGAAGTCCTTTCGAGCGCTGTATTTTGCCTCGTTGATGATGTTGATCGGCTCGGGTCTGCTGAGCACCTATCTGGCCCTGCGCCTGGCTGCCGATCAGGTGGACAGCCTGTGGGTCGGCGCCTTGATGGCGGCCAACTATTTCGGCCTGGTGCTGGGCGGCAAGATCGGCCACCGCCTGATCGGCCGGGTCGGCCATATTCGGGCTTATGCAACCTGTGCAGGGATCGTCGGTGCGGCAGTGCTGGGGCATGGCCTGATCACCTGGCTGCCTGCCTGGCTGATTCTGCGGGTCATCGTCGGCCTGGGGATGATGTGTCAATACATGGTCATCGAAAGCTGGCTGAACGAGCAGGCCGCGGCCAAACAGCGGGGCATGGTGTTCAGCGGATACATGATCGCGTCCTACCTGGGGCTGGTGCTGGGGCAGCTGGTGCTGGTGGTCCATCCGCAGTTGGGGCCTGAATTGCTGATGCTGGTGGCCCTGTGTTTTGCGCTGTGTCTGGTGCCGGTTGCCATGACCCGCGCCATTCACCCTGCGCCATTGCATCCCGCGCCACTCGAACCTCTGTTCTTCATGAAGCGGGTGCCGCAGTCGCTGACGGCGGTGCTGGGCGCCGGCCTGATCATCGGCTCCTTCTACGGTCTGGCGCCGGTCTACGCAGCGGAGCAGGGGCTGACCACCGAGCAGGTGGGTCTGTTCATGGGCTGCTGCATTCTGGCGGGGTTTCTGGTGCAGTGGCCGCTGGGCCTGCTGTCCGACCGTTATGATCGTTCGGTACTGATGCGGGTGTTCGCCGCAGCGCTGTTCGTGGCGTCGCTGCCGCTTGCCGTCTTCCCCAGCGTGCCGGTGGAAGTGCTGTTCGGTGTGGGTTTTCTGGCCTCGCTGATGCAGTTCTGTCTGTACCCGCTGGCCGTGGCGTTCGCCAACGACCATGTCGAGGCCGAGCGGCGCGTATCGCTGACTGCCATGCTGCTGATGACCTACGGGATCGGCGCAAGCATCGGTCCGCTGGCGGCAGGTGTGATCATGAAAATGTTCGGCGGGCACATGCTGTACGTGTTCGTCTGCGGCGCTGGCGCCATACTGATGCTGCTGATTCGTCCCAAGGCCGTTACGCACCTGCACCAGGTCGAGAATGCGCCGCTGCACCACGTGGCCATGCCGGACAGCATGTCCAGTTCGCCTCTTGTCGTGGCACTTGACCCGCGTGTGGACGAACAGGTCGTGCAGGATCAGATGCAAACCACTGTCGAGCCTGAGCCTGAGCCTGAGCCTGAGTTGGAGCCGGAACCGGAACCGGTAGCCGAGCACGCTTCAGCGCCAGAAGGGCAGGTTGCCGAGACCGGGCACGCAGCAGACGGCGAGCGAGAGCGCGAAGAGGAAACCTGGAAGGCCTGATCGGTTTTCGGAATTGGGGGAGGTTTGCAAGGGGAATCAAGAGGGTGTTGCGTGATTGCGGTAGAAGTTACCGCAATCACTTTAGACGCACGTTCTGTCAGAAGTCGTCGTCTTTGTCGAAGCGCCGGGCTTCACGTTGCAGCTGGTACACGAAGCGTTCAACCTGACGTTGCACCAGCCCGCTCATGTTGTGGAAGCGCACGCCGGCAAAGGTAGTGTGAACCCTTTCCTCGAAATGCAGGTAACGCAGCTCCACCGGGGCGGTCATTGCGCCGAAAGGCAGTCTGGCGATGAAGCGCTCGTATACCTGACCCAGTTGCATGCGCTCGGAAAGGTCGCCTTCGAAACGCAGCTTGCAGCCGGTTGCCGAAATGTCCAGCAGCTTGCCCTTGAGTGGCGACTTGAGTTTATCGCCGCCGATTTCGATATCGACCAGTTGCGCAAGCTTGAGCGCGGCCCGGAAAGCGTTGCGACGCTGGTGATAGATGACTTCCTCTGGCAGCGGCCCGCGATACAGGCGCTGGCCGTCGTTGTCCACGATGTCCATCTGTTCCGAGCTTTCCCAGGCGATACGCACGCCGTCGTGAAAGCCTTCTACCCGGAAGGACTCGCCATTGGTGAGGAATCGTTCGCCGTCGCGAGGGATCATTTCGTCGAGCGCCAGGACGTTGGTCTCTCGGTCGACTTCGATAACGTAGCTCTGAAAGCGCTGGGCGCGCTCGTGGAAAGTAATGATCAGCGGATCATGACTTTCGAGGAGTAACCGCAGGTTAGCGGCGATTTCCAAAGGTGTATTCAAAACCTTCGGGGGCTGCGGAGCATCATCCGCGCTTGAGCCATTCACGTTCTTACATCTCCAGGCAAAATACTACGGCAACGCAACAGCGGGCATTCTGCCACTACGCACGAAACCTTTATACAGGAAGTTACGCCTGACTGAGGGGGCGTGGTCTTGCTCTTCCGGCAGTCGAACCGCGACTGTCATACAGGGTCGGCGTATCCCCTCCATTCAAAATGCGAAGCTGGTGGGCAGTGCTCACCTGTTGCATTTGAATAAGGCTGCCATTTCGCTCGTTGAGCGTCTGGCATTCAGCGATCAGCGCGTTCAGCTCGTCGGCGGCTGCAAGCAATTGCTCGCCGATGTCCGAATGGCTGGCCAGTTGCTCAAGCCCCTGCCTGTTAGAGGGTAGCCCGAGTCCTGTCAGCACTTGACTGCGACGGCGGCCATGTTGCTCGAGCAGAATCACCAGCGCCTGTTTCTGCGCCAGTACATGTTCCATCTCGCCCATGTCGCGACCCTGAAGGATCAGTGACTCCGCCTGCAGCAGCTCATGCAGCTGTCTGGTCGGAACCATGTCGTCGGTGATCATCTGAAGCAAAGTAGTGTCTTGCATCGCATGCTCTGGTTTTTAAGCGTCCAGAATATCCAGCGCGAGCCTCGGGCTTAGCGTTGGGTTTCGAAATTGAGCAGCTTGCTGGCAACGCGGTTGCTGTCCACTGTGTAAGTACCGTCAGCGATGGCCTGCTTGAGTTCAGCAACGCGTGCGCTGTTGACGGTCGGCAGATCGGCGAGCTTGTCAGTGATTTTCTGCAACTGTTGAGCCTCGTTGCTCAGTGAAACGGTTTCCCCTGTGCTTTTTACGCCTGCAGTGCTGCTGGCAGGTGTGGCTGCTTCGGTCTTGCCTGCTTCTTTTACGGCATTGGCGCGGGGTGTGGACTGCGCACCGTTGATACGGTTATTAAAGTCTATGACCATGATAAAAAACCTCTGGGTGTTTGGACGCTTGCCCTTTTTTCGGCCATCCCCGATAAAACTTTAGGCTCGTCGTGATAAAGCTTCTCAAATAGAGGCTTTCACCGTCGGAAAGTTACCGCAGTCTAGAAAAAACGCGTCTTCTATACCAGCGTCAATGTGCTCACATGGCCACTTCCACCTGTCCGGGACCCGTCACGTTCGCCTTGATGACCCGGCTTGAGTTGAGGTTTTTTACCCGTATCTGTTCGTTGAAACTGCCGTCGGACATGGCCTCGCCCGGCATGCGGACCGCCAGCGAGCCGCTGCGGGCGATGATCACCACCTGATCACCCTTGTGAATCATGCGCGGTTGCTCCAGCGCCACGGGGGTCACCACCTGATCGATGACCATTGGTCGGACAACCTTCTGCCCGACCGCCTGATCCAGCGAAGACAGAAAACCCAGCCCCACACTGCTGACGTCGCGCTCGCGCATTGCCACATCATCTTCGGTGACGATGGCGTCCCGTTTGAGAGGGCGCATAACGGTCACAACGTTACGAAACAGCTGCACCTGAGCGGGCACGAACACCGTCCAGGGCGATGAGCCTTCGCAGCGAACCCGCACGGTGACCCGGCCGACAGGGCGAGGGCTTTCCAGTGTGGCTGTCAAATCCTTGTCGCAGGCATTCATGCGCATACGCGGGTCGAGCTGCTTGACCTGGATGTCATGACGACCCTCAATCTGGTTGGTTGCCAAATAGTCTTCTACTGTGAACTCAAGAAACCCTTGGGTAACGCCGATAAGCTGTTCAGGCAGTGTGAAATTCTCCGCGCGACACAGGTTTGTCACGCTGAAAAGGCACAGCATGCCGATTGCGCACAGAAGCCTGCGGGTTTCTAATGCCAGGTGTCGAGAAATTGTCGTCTTTGGGTTCATGACGTATAAAAAGCAAAGCCCGTGCCGCTTATCAGTCTGGTGTGTGGATAACGGTTGCTTTGGTAAGAGGGGGTCGGCATGGCAGGTGTAATGGATTCGGTAAACCAGCGTACGCAGCTGGTGGGTCAGAATCGTCTGGAGTTGCTCTTGTTCCGTCTCGACGGCAAGCAGCTCTATGGCATTAACGTGTTCAAGGTTAAAGAAGTGCTGCAATGCCCGAAGCTCACCATCATGCCCAAATCGAGTCCGATCGTGCGGGGCGTGGCGAGCATTCGCGGCGGCACCATTCCGATCATGGACCTGGCGATGGCAACCGGTTCGACAGGCATGATCTCGCTGGTCAATTCCTTCGTGATCATCACGGAATACAACACCAAGGTTCAGGGTTTTCTGGTGCACTCGGTCGAGCGCATCGTCAACATGAACTGGGAAGAGATTCATCCACCACCCAAGGGCACCGGCCGCGACCATTACCTGACCGCCGTCACACGGGTCGATAATCAGCTGGTCGAGATTATCGACGTCGAGAAAATTCTCGCCGAGGTAGCGCCGATCTCTGAAGAGGTGTCGGTGGGCGTCATCAATGAAGAGGTTCACCACAAAGCCATCTCGTTGCGGGTGCTGACCGTCGATGACTCCTCGGTGGCGCGCAAGCAGGTCAGTCGTTGTCTGGAAACGGTCGGCGTGGAGGTGGTTGCGCTAAACGACGGTCGTCAGGCGCTGGATTACCTGCGCAAAATGGTCGAGGAGGGCAAGAAGCCTCACGAAGAGTTCTTGATGATGATCTCCGACATTGAAATGCCGGAGATGGACGGCTATACCCTAACCGCGGCAATCCGCAACGATCCGCGCATGCAGAAAATGCACATCACCCTGCATACCTCGCTTTCCGGGGTGTTCAACCAGGCGATGGTCAAGAAAGTCGGTGCCGACGATTTCCTCGCGAAATTCCGGCCGGATGATCTGGCAGCCAGGGTCGTGGCGCGCATCAACGCAGCAGAATAAATAACGGAATAAACAGTCGGGGGCGTCGTCCTCGGCGATTCACCTGATTTGAGAGGCTGCACCTTGTCTACGGGTAATTTGGATTTTGATCAGTTCCGGGTATTTCTGGAAAAAGCCTGTGGCATCCTGCTTGGGGAAAACAAGCAGTACCTGGTGTCCAGCCGTCTCAACAAACTGATGGAACAGCAAAGCATCAAATCGCTTGGCGAATTGGTCCAGCGCATTCAGACCCAGCCGCGCAGTGGCTTGCGCGAGCAGGTGGTCGATGCGATGACGACCAACGAAACCCTGTGGTTTCGCGATACCTACCCCTTCGAAGTCTTGAAGAACAAGGTATTGCCGGAACAGATCAAAGCCAGCCCCGGCCAGCGCCTGCGCATCTGGTCGGCCGCCTGCTCGTCGGGCCAGGAACCGTACTCGCTGTCGATGTCCATCGATGAATTCGAGCGCGCCAACCCTGGCCAGCTCAAGTCTGGCGCGCAAATCGTTGCCACCGACCTGTCGGGTGCGATGCTCAACAACTGCAAGACTGGCGAGTACGACAGCCTGGCCATCGGCCGCGGCCTGTCGCCGGATCGCCTGCAGCGCTTTTTCGACGTCAAGAGCCCGGGTCGCTGGGTCGTCAAGACGCCGATCAAGAGTCGCGTGGAGTTCCGCTCCTTCAACCTGCTCGACAGCTACGCCGCGCTGGGCAAGTTCGACATCGTGTTCTGCCGCAACGTGCTGATCTACTTCTCTGCTGAGGTGAAGAAAGACATCCTGTTGCGCATCCACGGCACGCTCAAGCCGGGTGGCTACCTGTTCCTGGGGGCTTCCGAAGCGCTCAACGGCCTGCCGGATCACTACCAGATGGTTCAGTGCAGCCCGGGGATCATTTACAAGGCCAAGTGATTGGCAGTGGTTGTACTCAATGAAAATAAAAAAGAGACCTTTGGGTCTCTTTTTTATTGGATGGGAAATAAGTTGGCTAAGGTTGAACAGGTTTCGTGGGCTGTGTGTCCTGGTCAAACGCAGTGTCATCAAGCTTCAGGAATTTTTCCAGGAGGCTTTGAGCGCTCCCGCCTTTGCCTTCGGCGGTGTGGGTCCAGTAATTGAAATCCAGGTCGATAAATGCCTGAAGTCTGGTCTCGTAACCGGCGTCGTAGGTGGCCTGCTCAATGGCTGGCAGCGCTTTGTAGTGATCCAGCACCGAGGTGAAGAACTGGGTGAGTTTGCCCGTTGAACTGTATTCGGCACTCCCTTGCGCCACTACTTTCTGCCGCCAGATTGTTTCCTGATGGTAGGACTCAAGCCACGCCGCTTTTTTCTCATTGACGGTGAAATCTCCACCTTCGTCATACGCGATGACGGAGAGTTGCTCTCGTGACATGCCGGCGAACGGGTTTGTGCCGCTGCCGTTGGTAAAACGAGTGGCCTCTTTGGCGCGTTCCAGACGATCAGGATCAATGCTGTCGGGGACTTCCGCATCGTGCCTGGCTTTATTGTCGTCGTAGCTGCGGCCTATCAGTTGCTCCGTCACTTGACGGGCTTTCTCGCTCAGCTCTTGGCGGCTGAGGCTTTTGTCTCGGGTATCAGCGCGTGCAATGCTCTCGTCGATCGGGTTTTTATCCAGCTTCAGAAGCTGGCTGAACAGGCGCTGAGCACCGCCTTTGCCTTCGGCGGTGTGGGTCCAGTAATTGAAATCGAGGTCGATCCAGCCTTGTAATTTTGCTTCGTAATCTTCCGGGTATTGCGCCTGTTCAATAGCCGGGAGGCCCTTGAAGTGCTGGAGTGCTTCGGTAAACGCGTTGGTGAGTTTTCCGGTTGCGTTGTACTCGGCCATGGCTTTGGCTGCAAATTGTTGCCGCCACTGTGATTCCTGCTGGAAGTCCTCCTCGAAGGCTGCTCTCTTCTCGTTCACCGTGAAGGTGTCGCTGTCGTCATAGGCGATCAGGGCAAGCTGGCTGCGGGGCATTCCTGCAAAGGGGTTGTCGCTACCTCCGCTCACAAACCGAGTCGCTTTCTCAGCGCGAGCCAGTCGTTCGGGATCGTAACTGTCGACAGCCTCTGCATTATTGCGGGCCTTGTTTGCGTCATAGCCAGGCCCTGCGATCTGGCTCAGCTGATGCGCTGCCTTTTCACTCAGCTCCTGACGGGTTAACGCTGAGTCTCTGGAGGCTGCGCGTGTTGCGCTTTCGCTCAATTGAAGCGAAAGGGAAGACAACCCGGCGTTCGTTTCGGCGGTGCCCGTTGCAAACGAAGTTGCATTTGAGCTGGTGGGTGCGCTTGCCGATGCTGCTTTCGTGGCGCTGGCGGCTGGCGGTACGTAGGCGCTATTCGTGCTGACTGAGTTGACCAAGATTTGAAACTCCCTTTGCACATCATTCCTGTGATCATCCAGAGCTATCGACTGTATGCCGGATCTCTGCAGTCATAAGCGACCTGCGTGAGCGTGGTCCTCCGACGCTGGTTGCCAGCAGAATACTGGCAAAAAAACGGCACCCACCTTGCCGCTTTACCTCTTTACAGCGGAAATGCCTTGCCGCTTTTCTGGCATTGCCGCTTTGCCACCGCCCGCAAGCCCCGTAATCATTGCGTTTTGAGAAGTGGCACGCCGATTGCTTTGTCACTGACAACAGAATCAGGTCAACCGGCAAAGGTTTCCCGACATGAGCATCAGTTTCGACAAAGCGCTAGGCATTCACGAAAAGGCCCTCAATTTCCGGGCTCAGCGTGCAGAGGTGTTGGCCAACAACATTTCCAACGCTGACACCCCGAACTTCAAGGCGCGCGATCTCGACTTTTCGTCGGTGCTGGCTGCCGAGAACGACAAGGTCCAGAACGGCCATTTTGCGCTGAACAAGACCAACAGTCGCCACATCGAAGCCGAGGGCATGGGCAATCAGGACGGCACGCTGATGTACCGCACGCCGTCGCAGCCATCGCTTGACCAGAACACCGTCGATTCCCAGGTCGAGCAGGCCAGCTACACCGAGAACGCCATGGGCTTTCAGGCCAGCTTCACCTTGCTCAACAGCAAATTCAAGGGGCTGGTTGCAGCCCTTCGCGGAGAGTAATTCATGTCACTAGCCAATGTGTTCAACATTGCCGGTAGCGCCATGAGTGCCCAGACCACGCGTCTGAACACCACGGCCAGTAACATCGCCAACGCCGAGACCGTTTCCTCGAGCGCTGACGCCACCTACCGCGCCCGTCATCCGGTGTTCGCCACCGTGATGCAGGGTCAGCAGTCCACGGGTGGCTCGCTGTTCCAGGATCAGGGCGAAGCCGGGCAGGGCGTGCAGGTCAACGGCATCATCGAAGACAGCTCCAACCTCGAAGCGCGCTACGAGCCCAATCATCCTTCGGCTGACAAGAACGGGTATGTCTACTACCCCAACGTCAATGTCGTGGAAGAAATGGCCGACATGATTTCCGCCAGTCGTTCGTTCCAGACCAACGCAGAAATCATGAACACCGCAAAATCCATGATGCAGAAGGTTCTGACCCTCGGTCAGTGATAGAAGGCGAAAGATATGGCCGTTGAAAATAATGTATCGACGAGTTTTGTAAACTCGCTTCAGAACCCGACGCCGACGAAGACTGATTCGACGGGCACGCTGGGCAAGGATTCCTTCCTGCAGTTGCTGGTCACGCAGATGAAGAACCAGAACCCGCTGGATCCTCAGGACAACACTGAGTTTGTGGCGCAGCTGGCTCAGTTCAGCAGTGTGGAAAGCCTGCAGAACCTGACCTCTACTGTTGATTCGATTGCCGGCAGCTACCAGTCGTCCCAGGCGCTCCAGGCGTCGTCGCTGGTAGGTCGCTCGGTAATCATCAATGCCGGCTCCACAGCGGTTGACACCACCAAGGGCATGGTCGGCTCCATCGCAGTGCCAGCGACCAGCTCTGTGACGAGCGTCAAGATTTACGACGCCCAGTCGAACCTGGTCAATACCGTGGACCTCGGCACGCTGCCAGCCGGTTCGACCAGCTTTGCCTGGGATGGCAAGGCCAGCGACGGCACCGTGGCACCTGCCGGTACTTACAGCTTCACGGCTGCAGGTTCGGTTGACGGCAAGAACACCCAGTTCACGACTTACCTGCCTGCGATCGTCAACAGCGTCACGCTGGGCGTCAATGGTGCTGAAACAAAGCTCAACCTGGCCAGCGGCAGTGTTGCCTTGTCCAAAGTTCAAACGATCGGAATATAGAGCCGACTAGACGGCGCAGGAGTGGAATATGTCTTTCAATATCGGTCTTAGTGGGCTCTATGCTGCAAACAAGAGTCTTGACGTTACCGGCAACAACATTGCCAACGTAGCGACCACCGGCTTCAAATCGTCCCGTGCGGAATTCGCCGACCAGTATGCGCAATCGATTCGCGGTACGTCCGGCCAGACCAACGTGGGCAGCGGTGTTTCCACTGCCGCGGTTTCCCAGCAGTTCTCTCAGGGCAACCTGACCACGGGCACCGCCAACAGCCTTGACCTTGCCATCAACGGCAACGGTTTCTTCCAGCTCAGCAACAATGGCGAGAAGCTGTACACCCGTGCCGGTGCGTTCCACACCGACAAGGAAGGTTTTGTCGTCAACAGCGGCGGCATGAAACTGCAGGGTTACAACGTCGATGCCAATGGCAGCGTCGTCACCGGTGCACTGAGCGATCTGCGCGTTGATTCGTCGAACCTGGAGCCCAAGCCTACCAGTTCGATCACCAACGTCGCCAACCTGAACTCGGTGACACCATTGCCGAGTCTGTCGACCTTCGATGCCACAGATACCAAAAGCTACAACATGAAGTACAGCACGCCGACTTACGACTCTCAGGGTAATGCACACACCCTGGACCAGTACTTCGTCAAGACAGGCACCAACACGTGGTCCATGTACTCGCTGATGGATGGCCGCAGCATCGCCAACCCGGCCACCACCACTGCCGACAAGAACGACCTGACCTTCAACTCGGCGGGTAATCTGGTTGTGACCGCGCCTGGCGCTGTACCTACCAACAGCCCGAACATCACGTTCAACACTGACGGCACCTTCAACGTCAACAATTGGGTGCCAGGCGTGCAGACCGGTTCCGGTACCACGACGACCTGGGCTGCCAACGGTGCTGCGGGTGCGGCCACGATCAAGCTGAACATGTCCGGCATCACCCAGACTGCTTCGGTATCGGGTCTGCTCACTCAGGATCAGGATGGTTACGCGACCGGCCAGTTGAGCGCGATGAGCGTGGATGCAACCGGCAACCTGTTCGCCACCTACACCAACGGCAAGTCGCAAGTGATCGGTCAGACCTCGCTGACCAACTTCGCCAACGTGCAGGGTCTGGCGCAGGCGGGCGGCACCAACTGGCGTGAAACCTTCGCGTCGGGCGTTCCGGTCAGCGGTACTCCGCAGTCGGGCACCTTGGGCTACATCACCGGCCAGGCGCTGGAAGAGTCCAACGTTGACCTGACCATGGAACTGGTCAACCTGATCAAGGCGCAGAGCAACTATCAGGCGAACGCCAAGACCATCTCGACGCAAAGCACCATCATGCAGACCACCATTCAGATGACTTGATGAAGTCGGTTTTGCGATAAACAAAAAGCCCCTTCAAGGGGCTTTTTGTTTTCTCGACGATCAATCCGAAAACGACCTGTCGGGAGGCTGCTCAGATCGAGCAGTCGGATTTGACGAAGTGACCTTTCAATCGCGTCCAGCCCGGCCCCGGGCTGGTCTGTGCACAGACGATACGGCTGTCGCCCTGCCACTTGTAATAGTGGGCAGGCGCTGCGTGGGCGAGCAGGGCGAAGGTCGTCAGGCTGGCGGTGACGATGCCGATAATCCAGGTGCGAGCAGGCATGTCGATTCCCGATGTGCAGGGTGGTGAGCGCAAGATTATCACTGCCTGTCTACTGCGACGCGGGGGCAGTGAAGTTTTTTTGGCGGTGTGTCCTCCGTGTTGGCAGGCAGGCGGCAGTCTGCCGCCGCTATCGGATAGCCGTTTGCCACAGGTCAGCTGGAGTGCGCCCGTTTTTGCTGGTAAATCAAGCGTTTGTATCGTGCGTAAAGAGTTGGTTCGAAAATTGCTTTCTCACTGTCAGAACAGCTACAGGCGGCAAGCGTCTGTCGGAGGAGGAAGACTGTGGACAAGTTGCTTTACGTCGCAATGAGCGGTGCATCTGAAAACGCGATCGCGCAGAAGGCCCATGCCAACAACCTGGCAAACGTGTCGACCAACGGCTTCATGCGCGACCTGGAACAGGCCCGCTCAATGCCCGTGTACGGCGAGGTCATGCCTTCACGCGCCTACGCCATGAGCGAGCGTCCAGGCACTGATTTCTCCGGCGGCGCCATGGTCGAGACCGGTCGTGAACTGGACATCGCCATCAAGGGCAACGGCTGGATTGCGGTCCAGACACCCGATGGCGGCGAAGCCTATACCCGCAGTTCCGGCATGAACATCGATGCGTTGGGTGTGCTGCGCGACGGCAGCGGTTTGCCGGTAATGGGCAACGGCGGTCCGATTGCCGTGCCGCCTCAGCAGCAGATCGAAATCGGCGCCGACGGCACCATCAGTATTCGTTCGCTTGGCGAAAGCCCTCAGGTGATGGCGCAGGTCGACCGGATCAAGCTGGTCAACCCTGATCTGAAGACGATGGAGAAAGGCCCCGATGGTCTGATCCACACCAAGAGCGGTCGGCCTGCCGACGTGGATGCCAACGTTCAGGTCGAGTCCGGTTTCCTGCAGGCGAGCAACGTGAATGCCGTCGAGGAGATGACCTCGGTGCTGGCCCTGGCTCGTCAGTTCGAGCTGCACGTCAAGATGATGAAGACCGCCGAAGAAGACGACCAGTCGATGGCTCGCGTCTTGCAACTTGGCTAACTATTGACAGCTTGCGCCGACAAACCGGCGCTCGAGGAGAATCCACATGCTACCTGCACTATACGTCGCCAAAACCGGCCTGGCCGCTCAGGACACCAACCTGACCACGATCTCCAACAACCTGGCGAACGTGTCGACCACAGGTTTCAAGAGCGATCGCGCCGAGTTTCAGGACCTGCTCTACCAGATCAAGCGTCAGCCAGGCGCCCAGTCCACTCAGGACAGCGAGCTGCCTTCCGGCCTGCAACTGGGTACCGGTGTGCGCATCGTCGGCACGCAGAAGAACTTCACCGCCGGCAGCCTGCAGACCACCAACAACCCGCTGGACCTGGCCGTCAACGGTCGTGGTTTCTTTCAGGTGACTCAACCGGACGGCACCGTAGCCTACAGCCGCGACGGTACCTTCCACCTGGACGCCAACGGCCAGATCGTGACCGCCAACGGTTATGCCCTCGAGCCTGCAATCGTGGTTCCGCAGAATGCCCAGACCTTCACGGTCGGTCAGGACGGTACGGTTTCGGTCACCTTGGCGGGCGCCACCGCGACGCCGCAGATCATCGGCAACATCCAGACCGCCGACTTCATCAACCCGGCCGGCCTGCAGGCCATCGGCGGCAACCTGTATCTGGAAACCGGTTCCAGCGGCGCGCCGCAGATCGGCACGCCAGGTCTGAACGGCCTCGGTCCTACCCTGCAGAACACCCTGGAAAACTCCAACGTGAGCACGGTTGAGGAACTGGTCAACATGATCACCACCCAGCGCGCCTACGAGATGAACTCCAAAGTGATCTCGACCGCCGACCAGATGCTGCAGAACCTGACTCAGAACCTGTAACACCTTGATCCGCCTGTTGCTCAAGCTCAATCCGATGCGGCGCCTGATAAGCGTCTGTTACACCGCGAGGTTTCAAGTGTCATGAAGCACCTAAGTGTTGTTCCGCGTTTTTCAGTGTTGATCGCTTCATTGTGCGGGATCGCTTTGCTGTCGGGCTGCGTGGCGCCGTCCGCCAAGCCCAATGACCCTTATTACGCGCCGGTGTTGCCGCGCACACCGATGTCGGCTGCGGCCAACAACGGTGCGATCTATCAGGCAGGCTTCGAGCAGAACCTTTATGGCGACCGCAAGGCGTTCCGGGTTGGCGACATCATCACCATCACGCTCTCTGAGCGTATGGCAGCAAGCAAGGCGGCCAGTTCGGCGCTGAAAAAAGACAGTACCAACAGCATTGGGCTGACTTCGTTGTTCGGCTCGGGCCTGACCACCAATAACCCGATCGGCAGCAACGATCTGAGCCTGAACGCCGGGTATAACGGCAAGCGTGCCACTGATGGCAGTGGTCAGGCTGCCCAGAGCAACAGCCTCACCGGTTCCGTGACCGTGACGGTGGCCGACGTGCTGCCCAACGGCATTCTGGCGGTACGTGGCGAGAAGTGGATGACGCTCAACACCGGTGACGAACTGGTGCGCATTGCCGGTCTGATTCGCGCTGACGATATTGCTACCGACAACACCGTTTCGTCCACACGCATTGCCGATGCACGCATCACCTATTCGGGGACAGGCGCCTTCGCCGATTCCAGCCAGCCAGGCTGGTTCGACCGGTTCTTCCTCAGCCCGTTGTTCCCTTTCTGATAGCGGGATAAACATGATCAAGCTCAAGCAACTGATAGCCGCGACCTTGTTGTTGACCACAGCGTTCGGCGCACACGCCGAACGTCTGAAGGACATCGCGAGCATCTCCGGCGTGCGTGCCAACCAATTGATCGGTTACGGTCTGGTGGTGGGTCTCAACGGTACGGGCGACCAGACCACCCAGACGCCGTTCACGCTGCAGACCTTCAACAACATGTTGTCGCAGTTCGGTATCAAGGTGCCAGCCGGTTCCGGCACCGTGCAGCTGAAAAACGTCGCGGCAGTGGCGGTGTACGCCGACCTGCCGGCGTTCGCCAAGCCGGGCCAGACGGTCGACATCACCGTTTCTTCGATCGGTAACTCCAAGAGCCTGCGTGGCGGTGCCTTGTTGATGACGCCGATGAAAGGTGTCGACGGCAACGTCTACGCCATCGCTCAGGGCAACCTGGTGGTGGGTGGTTTTGACGCGGAAGGCCGTGACGGCTCAAAAATTACAGTCAACGTTCCGTCGTCGGGTCGTATCCCTGGCGGTGCGTCGGTCGAGCGCTCGGTGCCGAGCGGCTTCAATCAGGGCAACACCCTGACGCTGAACCTCAACCGTTCCGACTTCACCACCGCCAAGCGCATCGTCGACAAGATCAATGACCTGCTCGGCCCTGGCGTGGCTCAGGCGCTGGACGGCGGATCGGTTCGCGTGACCGCGCCTCTGGATCCGGGTCAGCGTGTCGATTACCTGTCGATTCTGGAAAACCTGGAAGTCGATCCGGGCCAGACGGCGGCCAAGGTCATCATCAATTCGCGGACCGGCACCATCGTGATCGGTCAGAACGTGAAGGTATCGCCAGCCGCCGTGACTCACGGCAGCCTGACGGTGACCATCACCGAAGACCCGATTGTCAGCCAGCCGGGCGCGTTGTCCGGTGGCCAGACGGCTGTAGTGCCTCGTTCGCGGGTCAATGCCCAGCAGGAACTGCACCCGATGTTCAAGTTCGGTCCAGGCACCACGCTTGACGAAATCGTCCGCGCGGTCAATCAGGTGGGCGCTGCGCCCGGTGACCTGATGGCCATCCTCGAAGCCTTGAAGCAGGCCGGCGCATTGCAAGCCGACCTGATCGTCATCTGAGGACGCGTACATGGACATCAAGGGTGGAATTTCCACACCGGTCGACTCGGGCGCCTATACCGACGTCAATCGTCTGGCATCGCTGAAGCATGGTGACAAGGACAGTGTGGCGAACCAGAAAAAGGTCGCCCAGGAGTTCGAGTCGCTGTTCGTCAGCCAGATGCTCAAGGCCATGCGTTCGGCCAACGAAGTGCTGGCCAAGGACAACCCGATGAACACCGCGGCGACGCGGCAGTATCAGGATATGTATGACCAGCAATTGGCCGTGACACTTTCCACCCGTGGCAACGGTATTGGGCTGCAGGACGTGCTGATGCGTCAGCTCTCGAAAGACAAGGGCATCAAGCACGCAGCGCCAACTGATCAGGCGGCAACAACTGCCGATCCAGCAGCACCTGCCAAGACCGGTCTGGCGACCAGCGTCTATCAGCGTCCGCTGTGGGCCACGCGTTCGGTGGCTGCCGATCAGGCGGCTGCGGCTGCTTCGGCGTCCGGTGAAGGCCGCAACGACATGGCGCTGCTCAATGCGCGTCGTCTGTCGCTGCCGACCAAACTGACTGACAGATTGCTGGCGGGCATCGTGCCGTCGGCCACCGCCGCTGCCAACGTAGCCAACAGCCCCATGCCTTCACGCGCCGTAGCCGGTTCCGGCGGCCAGAATGGAGACTGGACGATGGATCCGAATCTGGCGCCTGCGCCGGAGTACGTGCGCACCATGGCTCAGCCACCGCTGGCCCCGGCCAAGCGGGCGTTCAGCAACGCCGACCAGTTCGTCGAAACCATGTTGCCGCTCGCCAAGGAAGCCGCTGCGCGTATTGGCGTCGATCCGGTCATGTTGGTGGCGCAGGCTGCACTGGAAACCGGCTGGGGCAAATCCATCATGCGTCAGCAGGATGGCAGCAGCAGTCACAACCTGTTCGGCATCAAGGCGGCTGGCAGCTGGAAAGGGCCGGAAGCGCGTGCGATCACCAGCGAGTTCCGCGACGGCAAGATGGTCAAGGAGACGGCAGACTTCCGTTCCTATACCTCGTATGCCGACAGCTTCCACGACCTGGTCAGTCTGCTGCAGAACAACAATCGATATAAAGAAGTGGTCAATTCGGCCGATAAACCAGAACAGTTTGTAAAAGAATTGCAGAAGGCCGGTTACGCAACAGATCCGGACTATGCCAGCAAGATTTCGCAGATTGCGAAGCAGATGAAGAGTTACCAGACGTACGCCGCTGCAACGGGCTCTTCCACGACTTTATAAGGTTTTAATCATGTCGCTGATTTCAATTGGGCTCTCAGGTATCAATGCCAGCAGTGCCGCGATCAACACCATCGGTAACAACACGGCCAACGTGGATACCGCCGGTTACTCGCGTCAGCAGGTGATGACCACGGCGTCGGCACAGATCAACATCGGTCTGGGTGTCGGCTACATCGGCACCGGCACCACGCTGTCCGACGTGCGTCGCATCTACAACAGCTACCTAGACAGCCAATTGCAATCCAGTACAGCGCTCAAGGCCGATGCCACGGCTTACTCCGGGCAGGCGACCAAGACCGATCAGCTGTTGTCCGACAGTACGACCGGCGTTGCCGCGCAAATGACAGATTTCTTCACCAAGTTGCAGAGCGTCGCCAGCAGCGCCACGCAGGCGTCCAGCCGCTCGGCGTTTTTGACCCAGGCAACCTCGGTCAGCGGGCGCTTCAACTCGGTGGCTGCACAGTTGACCTCGCAGAACGATAACGTCAACGCACAGCTCAATACCTTCACGCTTCAGGCCAACGAGCTGACCAAGCAGATCGCCGGTCTGAACAAGCAGATCACCCAGGCGTCGGCAGGCAATACCACGCCCAACTCGTTGCTGGACTCGCGCAACGAAGCCGTTCGCAAGCTCAACGAGCTGGTCGGCGTCAAAGTGGTCGAAAACAACGGCAACTACGATGTCTACACCGGCACCGGACAATCGCTGGTCAGTGGTGCGAACGCCTACACCATGAGTGCGTCGCCGAGCGCGGCCGATCCGTTGCAGTACAACCTGCAGATCACTTACGGTCAGACCAAGACAGACGTTACCTCGGTCGTGAGTGGTGGTTCGATTGGCGGTCTTCTGCGTTATCGCGCCGACATACTGGTTCCGGCGGCCAATGAGCTGGGGCGTGTGGCCATGGTGCTGGCCGATCAGATGAACAGCCAGATGAGCCAGGGCATCGACAGCAAGGGCAACTTCGGCTCAGGTCTGTACACCAGCATCAACAGCGCTGATGCGATCCTTCAGCGCAGCACCGGCAACGTCAACAACAGCACCGGCTCCGGCAGCCTGGGCGTCACCATCAAAGACACCAGCAAGCTGACCGCCGATGATTACGAAGTCACGTTCAGCGACACCAACAACTACACGATACGTCGCCTGCCCAACGGCGAAAGCGTGGGTACAGGTGCGTTGAGCGACAACCCGCCCAAGCAGTTCGAAGGCTTCAGCATGAGCCTGAGTGGCAATGCGGTGGCTGCTGGCGACATCTTCAAAGTGACGCCGACCCGCAACGGTGCCTCGGGTATCGCCGTGGCGTTGACTGATCCCAAGGACATTGCGGCAGCGGCGCCCCTGACCGCAACGGCGGGTACCAGCAACTCCGGTACCGGCGGCTTTACCCAGCCGGTGGTTGCCACCAAGTCCGATATCTACAACTCCGCGCAAACCGCCGATCTGCGCAATGCGCTGAAAACCACCACGCCCATGAAGCTGGTGATGGGTGCTGCCAGTGCCACAGGCGTTCAGAGCTATTCGCTGGTGGATGCAACCGGTGCCGCTGTGCTCGACCAGAATGGCAACGCTGTCGGTGGTTCGATCATTCAGGGCCAGAACAACCAGATCAAGCTCGCCGTCGGTTATACCGACACGACCACGACGCCCAATACCCGGACGGCGTTCGAGGTCGAGATGACCCTTTCCGGAACGCCGATTGTCAATGACACCTTCAGCATCGGTCTGACGGGCGCAGGTTCTTCCGATAACCGCAACGCGCTGGCGATGATCAACCTGCAGACCTCCAAATCGGTAGGCGTGACGGGTGGCAGTGTCGGCACCAGCCTTTCCGGTGCCTATGCAGACATCGTCTCGGTGGTCGGCACGCGAACCGCCCAGGCCAAGAGCGATGTGACGGCCAACGAGTCGGTCCTGGCAACGGCCAAGGCCGCACGGGACTCGGTGTCCGGTGTATCGCTGGACGAAGAAGCGGCCAACCTGATCAAGTATCAGCAGTACTACACCGCCTCCTCGCAGATCATCAAGGCGGCCCAAACCATTTTCAGCACGCTGATCAACAGTCTTTAAGGAATCGTGAGCCATGCGTATTTCAACCACCCAGATCTACGAATCCACGACCGCTAACTATCAGCGTAACTACTCGAACGTCATCAAGACGGGCGAGGAAGTCTCCAGCGGCATCAAGCTCAACACGGCGAGCGATGATCCGGTAGGAGCTGCGCGCGTTCTGCAGCTCACTCAGCAGAATGCGATGCTGACCCAGTATGAATCGAACATTGCCACGATCAGTACCAACGTGGACAACTCCGAAACGGCGATGAGCAACATCACCGGAACCATGCAGTTGGCTCGAGAGGCCATTGTAAAGGCAGGCAACGGTACGTACACCGATGCGAGCCGTGTCGCCATCGCCAATGAACTGAAGCAGTATCAAAGCCAACTGCTGGGCCTGATGAACAGTCAGGACAGCAACGGGCAGTACATTTTCTCCGGTTCCAAGTCGTCGACGCCCGCGTATACCGAGTCTGCCGACGGCACTTACGTGTACAACGGCGACCAGACCAGCATGAACCTCTCTGTGGGTGATGGCCTGGTGTTGGCCAGCAATACCACTGGCTATGAGGCGTTCGAGCTGTCGATCAACTCGACGCGCACGTCCGCCACGCGGCTTTCCCCCGCAACGGAAGATGGCAAAGTCGTGCTGTCCGGCGGCCTGGTCACCTCCACCAGCGTCTACAACTCTGCCTATCAGGGTGGCGAGCCGTACACGCTGACGTTCTCCAGCAGTACGCAATTCAGGATTACCGACGGCACCGGCAAGGACGTCACTACAGACGCTTCGTCAGCAGGCAACTACACCAGCGGCGGTATTGGCGCTCAGACCTTCACATTCCGTGGTGTGGAAATGAACCTGAACGTCAACCTGTCTGCTGCGGAAAAGGCGACGACTGCCACCGCAGACGCCGCCATGACCAATCGAAGCTACAGCCTTGCGTCGACCCCGGACAACGTCAATGCAACCCGCAGTCCCGGCAACGCATCCAGCGCGACTGTGAGCAGTTCGGCTGTGGGCACAAGTGCTGCAGATCTGACTGCGTACAACAATACATTCCCTACCGGCGGCGCGATTCTCAGGTTCACCAGTGCCACTGATTACGAACTGTATGCTTCGCCCATTACCGGCAGCAGCACGCCGGTTTCTTCGGGGACGATGGCTGGGGGCAACGCCAAGGCTTCCGGGGTCAATTTCGCAATCAACGGCACACCGGCCGCAGGTGACCAGTTCGTCGTTCAGTCCGGTACCCGTCAGACTGAAAACGTGCTGAACACATTGACGGCTGCCATCAAGGCATTGAGTACTCCGGCTGATGGCGATCTGGTTGCAACGCAAAAGCTCAATGCATCGTTGACGTCGGCGCTGGGTAACCTGAGCAGCAGCATCGAGCAGGTCTCGACCGCGACGGCGGCAGGCGGCGCGCGTCAGCTTGCTGCGATGGCTCAGGGTACGACGAATGATTTGCTCAAGGGCAACAACACGGTCGAGCAGGGCACTTATGTGAACGCTGACATCATTGAAGCCACGACACGGCTGACGTTGCAGAAGACCATGCTGGATGCCTCTCAGCAGGTGTTTGTCCAGTTGTCCAAGTTGAACCTGTTCAGCCAGCTGTAACCTTGGCGTTGAGCATCCGCCGTCTTTATTTCAGCGGTGAGGGGAGCCACTTGAACGGTCGCTTCCCGCCGCTCGCGAGTCTGCAATAGTGAATCCAGTCCCCCTCGTCAGTGTCGTCATTCCCGCCTTCAATCCACGCTTCTTCCGCCAGGCGCTGCAAAGTGCGCTGGATCAGGTCTATGACAATCTGGAAATCATTGTCTGCGACGACTGCCGGACCGACGAAATCAAAGCCATTTTTGACGAGTTGGCGTCTGCGCCTGACAGCCGGGCGCGTTACGTGCGCAACGCTCAGCGCCTTGGCTTTCAGCGCAACATTCTTCGCTGCCTGGAAGAAGCCAGCGGCGAATACATAAAGTTTCTGTGTGACGACGACAGGCTCTATGCCTACTGCGTGCTGAATCAGGCTCGGGTGCTCGAGGCGAATGCCGATGTGAAATTGGTGGTTGGCAGGCGTCATCTGGTGGACGCCGATAGTTACATATTGCCGGCACGTATGGAAAACGTCGGGCTTGTGCCTTACGACGCCTTGTACAAAGGCGATGACATGCTGGCCATCTTCGAGCGCACGCCGCGCAATTATCTGGGTGGATTCAGCGGTGCGCTGATGCGCAGGGCCGATGTTCTGGAGTTGCTGCCATCGATTGCGCAGCCCGGCGAGGGTTTTATCGCAACGCTGGATTTCACGCTGTTCATCTGCCTGTTGCGCCGCGGCAATCTTGTCACGCTGCACAGCATCGAAAATATAGAGCGTCTGCATCCGGGGCGTTTGAGTCGTCAGCCTGAAATGAATCAGTTGGCAGTGACTGAATGGGGCTGGATTTCCGAAATGCTCAAGGCCCGCAGTGGCGAGCAGGCACCAGCCCAGGGGTGGGTAAGGTTTCTGCCGCTGCGCAAGGCTTCGCAGGAGCCACGCGAAGAGTGGGACGAGGTTGGTATTTACGGCATCATGGCCAATCGGCAGGGCGTCATGCGAAGCCGGGTGGGCGCTGAAAGTCAGAGTTATGCCGAGCTTTACGAGGATTGGCTATCCTGCCGTCAGTTCAGCAAACCGCAGAAAAAGCTTCTTGAGCAGCGCATCGCAAGCTGGCCATGGCTGCCGCGTATCGTTCCGGTGATCATTGACGCCGACGGCAGTGCCGAGCACCTCGACATCACGCTGCGCAGCATTGCCGAACAGGACTACGCGGCTGAAGCCGTTGTGGTGCTGACCACGGCAACGAGCATCAACGATCCGCAAGTGCTGCGCTTTGCCTTGCACCCTGATCAGGCGCAGCAGTTGAACGACGTGCTGCCGTTGCTGGAGCAGGCCGACTGGGTGTACCTGCTGCGTGCCGGTGACAGGCTGAC
This sequence comes from Pseudomonas sp. fls2-241-TYG-175, assembly GCF_030209155.1. NCBI lineage: Bacteria > Pseudomonadati > Pseudomonadota > Gammaproteobacteria > Pseudomonadales > Pseudomonadaceae > Pseudomonas > Pseudomonas sp. fls2-241-TYG-175. The sequence goes on from NZ_JARVSO010000025.1 coordinate 41,973, forward strand.
ATCCACTTCGCTGTTGGTGCTGGCCGAACGCATTGCGCACATCCCCGGCATGCTGTGCGCCTACAGTGACGAAGGTGCGATCATCGAGGACGAATCCGGCGAGCCTATTTTCAAGCCCGGATTCAACCTGGACCTGATGCGCGCCTATCCGTATGTCGGGCGCGCGCTCGCCTTCGAGCGACGCAACCTGCTGGCAATGGGCGGATTCGACTCTGCGCACGCAGAGCTGGCACCCCACGACGTGATCTGGCGTCTGGTGGAAGGCCCGGGGTTGCAGACCATCGAGCACATCGCGGAAGTTCAGGTCGAATCAGTGCTTGCGTTCGCTGACTGGCTGTCGCTGCCTGAAGTGATCATTAAGAGTGAGCCGCTGGTGTCGGCTCACCTGACACGCATTGGCCGAGAGCATCTGATCCATCATGACCAGTCGTCGCTGATCAATCGCATCGAATACCTGCACCCAGAGCGGCCGCTGGTATCGATCATTATCACGACGCACGACCAATTGGCGGCGCTGGAGCGTTGTGTCGACAGCCTGCTGAGCAACACGTCCTACCTGAATTACGAAGTGTTGATCGTTGATAAGGCCAGTGAAACCCCTGAAGCGCAAGCCTGGTTTGCCGCGATGGGGCAACTGGGCACCGAGAAGCTACGGATTTTCACATTGTCTGAAACCGGCAGCGAGGCCACCGCGCAGAACCTGGCGGCGCGCGAAGCGCGTGGTGACTATCTGGTCATGCTCAGCCCTCACTCGATCATCCATCAGGCCGACTGGCTGGAAACCCTGCTCAATCATGCTCAGCGTCCCGAGGTTGGTATCGTCGGCCCTAGAATCATCAACCCGCAAGGCAATGTGCTGTACGCAGGGATGGTGCTGGGGATGGAAGGCGTGGCTGGCAGACCATTCTTCAATTTCCACGCGGGCTCGAACAGCTATATGCAGCGGCTGCAAGTGACGCAGAACTGGAGTGCAGTCAGCGGTAATTGCCTGATGGTGCGCAAGGACGTATTCCAGAGCCTTGATGGTTTGGAGGCGCCAACCTTCACCCAAGGCTTGCAGGATCTTGATCTGTGCATGCGCGTCGGACGCAGCGGCTACCTGATAGTCGGCACGCCCGATTCGACGGTCGTATTGGCCGAACCTGCTGCCGCTGTGCGTTCCGATGCGTCGAAAAAAGCGCTTGAAGACGAGCAGAACGCTTTCTACCAGAGGTGGCTGCCGGCGATCGCCCGTGACCCGGCCTACAACCCCAATCTGAGTCTCCATGAAGCGCTATCCTTCGATCTGGAACCTGGTCTGCTGGATGGCTGGAACCCGTTCTGCGCTCGGCATCTGCCGACCATTCTGGGCATGATCGTCAATTCGTCAGCAGTGGGGCACTACCGGGTCAGCCAGCCTCTGATCGAATTGAAGGCCGCTGGACGCGTGCTGGGCAGTCTGGCGTATCACTCGCCGTCGATTGTCGAGGTCGAGCGCATGTCCCCGGATGTGGTGATCCTTCAAGGGCGTTACAGCGAGGCCAAGATTCCCGACATCATTCAGGTGAAAAATTTCTCGAATGCAATGCGCATTTTCGAGCTGGATGACTACATCGCCGACGTTCCGCTGCTTAACGAGCATCGGCGCAACATGCCTGACAACATTGGTCAGATGTTGCGTAAGGGCATTGGGCTGTGTGATCGCGTGGTGGTGTCGACTCATCCGCTGGCTCAGGCGCTGTCCAGCATGCACAGCGATATTCGCGTGGTACCGAACATGCTGGCCCCGCATCTGTGGAGCGGGCTGAAAAGCAAGCGTCGTACGTCCGGCAAACCTCGCATCGGCTGGGGCGGCGGAACCAGTCACCGCGGTGATCTGGAGCTGATTGTCGATGTGGTGCGTGAATTGGCCGATGAAGTCGAATGGGTGCTCTTCGGCATGTGCCCCGACTTGCTCAGGCCCTATATCCATGAGTATCACCCAGGCGTCAGTCTGAGTACGTACCCGGCCAAGCTGGCCAGTCTTAATCTGGACCTGGCCCTGGCTCCGCTGGAATTTCACATCTTCAATGACTGCAAGAGCAATTTGCGGCTATTGGAGTACGGCGCGTGCGGCTATCCAGTGATCTGTTCGGATACAGAAGCCTACCGTGGTCATTTACCGGCTACCCGCGTACTCACCAACAGCCCTGAAGAGTGGCTGCAGGCGATTCGCATGCATTTGTCCGACCCCAATGCCAGTTACCGTATGGGGGATGAGTTGCGCGAAACCGTGCTGCGTGACTTCATGTTGCGCGGGGACAACCTGCAATACTGGGCCAACGGCTGGCTGCCGGACTGACGCTTTATCTGTTGAGCTCGCGCACGGCTCGGAAACCGGACCGGAGTCGGTCCGGGATGCTGAAGCTGCTATGTTCTGTTCTTGCTTCAATGCCGGCTCGGACCGGGTTGAGGGTGTTATCGGTTCGCTATAGGAAAGAGTATGCAAAGCCACTTCGGGAATGAAGCCACACCCTTGAATCAGCGTCTGACCCTGCTGTTGCTGAATCAGGACCAGCCGGATTTCCTGCGTCGAGCGTTGAAGTACTACGGCAGTTTTCCGTGCAGCGTCGTCCTTGTGGATACCTCGCCGGAACCGGCTGCGGGAATCGCCGCGATTGCGGACTTGCACTACGTGCACGCTGCAGCGTTTGCCGAAAAAGGCTTGAACGCCGTTTTGGCCGAAGGCCTTCGGCACGTGACCACGCCGTTCGTGGCGTACGCCAGTGTCGACAGTTTTCTGTTGCCCGACGCCGTGGTCGAGGCGCTGAGCTTTCTGGAAAACAACGAGTCGTACGGCGCCTGTCAGGGCTACAGCCTGAGCTATCAGGCATTGGTCGGTCAGGTGGATTACATGCGCCGGGATCGCCGGATCGCCGAGGATTATGCCAGCGAGTCATCCGCAGAACGGTTATTGAGCTTTTTGGGGCAGGGGATCTCGTTGCTCAACGCCGTGACCCGTACCGAACTGGCTCGTCGCTGGTTTTCCACGGTGACAGAGCAGACCGAGTTGCACTGGCAGGAACTCGGCTACATGACTTATTTGGCAGCCGCCGCAAAACTGCGCATATTGCCAATCCCCTATGCGCTGCATCATGCGTTGGACAAGGACGCGCAGACACGTCTGGGCGGTGCCGTCTCGGGCGCGGTCAAGCATATCGACCCCAAGGCCCGCGCCGCGCGTGAAGCATTCGCCCACACCCTGATATCGGCAATGGACGACGCGTCCGGTCTTGTAGGGGAGCCAGGCGTTCAAACCGTTCTCGAGGGGCTTCAAGCCGCAGCGGACGGTCTTGAAACCCAGCCGTGGCAAGCGGATGAGAAACTGTTCAGCGCGCTATGGAACGTCGGTCTTGCATGCTCAGAAGCGCACTTCGAGCCTCGGCAGTTTGTCGATCTGCCGTTCTATAACCAGCCATTCTTTGACGAGTTGGCTCGAATCGAGTTTCTGATTCACGTCTTCCCGGCAGGTCGCCTGCAAATGGAAGGACTTGAAGCTGCGCTGCTCAAACAATTCGAGCTGTTGCGCCCGCAGAGCAACCCCGATACGGAGACGCGGATCAGTCGGTTGTGGCAGGCCTATGCCACGTACGCGTTCAGCATTGATGTCGTTCAGGCATTGGCGAAAGAACTTGCCGGCTCTGCAGACGATGACGGGGAAGCCGAGGACATCTCTGCCTGGGCGCAGCGTCTGCTCGCAGTTTCCAGTCACAGTAACAGCCGGCTGCTCGACCGCATGGAATCGGGGCGCCTGCTGAGCTGGCTGGACTCGCGCGATCCGAAGCCTGCGCAATTGAAAACGCTTACGGCCCGCCTGTCGAAACAGCCTGCCGGATCGCAGATCGGTATCCTGTTGCTGGATCTGGAGGCTGACGTCTTCAAGTTGCAGGCGACATTCGACAGCCTGATGAACGGCCATTACCGGTCGTTCAAGGTGATTGTATTCACCACGGGCGAGCTGCCTGCAGCGACGACACTGCAAAACACCCTGCATTTCGTGAAGGTCACCGAGGCCAACTACGTTGACAGAATCAATCAGGTCCTCAAGCAGTCGCCCAGTGACTGGTTGATGCTGGCGCAGGCCGGTGACGAGTTCACCCGCAGCGGTCTGTTGCTGGCCAGCGCCCAATTGCTCGATGCATCGCACTGTCGGGCTGTTGCCGTGGACGAGATTCAACGTCAGCCCAATGGCACGCTGGCGCCGCTGTTTCGTCCAGGCTTCAATCTTGATTTGCTGCAAAGTGTGCCAGCCCTCATGGCGCGTCACTGGCTGATTCGCCGCGACCTGCTGGTCGAGGTGGGCGGTTATGCCCGGGAGTTTCCGAAAGCGCTGGAATTCGACCTGCTGCTGCGTCTGATCGAGCAGGGCGGCATGAGCGGTCTGGCTCATCTCAGCGAGCCACTGTTGATTTGCGAGGCGCCGGAGCTTGAAGACAACCCGGATGAGCAGAAGGCCTTGACTCGTCATCTGAGCCATCGCGGTTATCAGGCCGAAGTCGGTTCAGCGCTGCCTGGCACCTACAAGATCGACTATCGCCACAGTCACCGGCCAATGGTCTCGATCCTGTTGCACAGTCAGGACAACCTGCCCGAGCTGCAGCGATGCCTGCAAAGCATTCTGCAGCGCACCCGCTATCAGCGTTATGAAGTCCTGATCGCCGACAACCAGAGCTCGTCCTCCGAACTGACCGCCTGGCTTGATCAGCAGGAGAAGCTCTCCAGCCGTGTCCGCGTATTCAAGGCCGAACAGCGCGTGAGTATCTCGGTACTGCGCAATCTCGTCAGCCAGGAAGCCAAGGGCGAATACCTGATTCTGCTGGATGCCGAGAGTCAGATCGTCAATGTCGGCTGGATTGAGTCATTGCTCAACCAGGCCCAGCGCCCCGAGGTTGGCGTTGTCGGTGTCCGGCTTATTGAAAAGGACGGCACCATCACGCAGGCAGGTCTGGTTCTCGGGCTAAACGGTGCAGTGGGATCAGGCTTTGTGGGTGAATCGAAAAGATCCCGGGGTTACATGCAGCGTCTGGTCGTCGAGCAGAACTATTCGGCGGTTTCATCGGCCTGCCTAATGATTGGCAAGGCGCTGTTCGATGATGTCGGCGGTCTGGACGAAGGGCCGTTCGCCGAGGCGCTGGGCGATGTCGATCTGTGTCTGAAGGCAGGCCAGGCGGGGTATCTGACGGTCTGGACACCGCATGTTCAGGTTATCCATTCCGGAAGGATCGATGCACCTGAGTCTGCGAGCGATGCGTTGATCGGCAAATGGTCAGCACAGTTCTCTCAGGATGAAGCCTACAACGCCAATCTGTCCTTGAAGGGCACAGCGTTTACCCTCGCGTCTCTCTAATCCCGTCTGTTTTTGAGGAAAATCCGGCTGCCAGTCAGCCGGATCGCTCCTTACACCACATCGCAAGGGCCTCACGGCCCTGTTTTTTCCTCACCCAGAATCGCAAAGCAGTCACATTCAAGTGACCTGTGGGTCATAAAGTGCATCTCCACTGTAATGTTTTACAGCGAGTGACAAGCGCCTGACTTGCCTTAATGTGTCATGCGCCCTGAAAATGTCCGCAATTCGCCTCTATTCGGTAGCGCCCTGATTTCTTTGGGACGAACATTTACCTGTTTACTAATCGGGAAGCCATGATGATTGGCATAAAAAGCATAGCGAGTTACGTGCCCGCTGAAGGCGTCGATAACTACGCTCAAGGTGCCAGCTTCGGCAAGGATGAAGACTTCATCCTCGGGAAGATTGGCTCCACGTTCCTGCCGCGCAAGGCAGACGGTCAGGAAACCTCGGATTTGTGTGTCGAAGCGGCCAACAAGCTGTTTGCCAGCAATCCTCAACTCAAGCGCGAAGAAGTCGATGTACTGATCGTCGTCACCCAGAACGGTGATGAAGAAGGGCTGCCGCACACTGCTGCCATCGTCCAGGACAAGCTGGGGCTGTCGACCAACGTCGCTGCGTTCGATATTTCGCTGGGCTGCTCCGGCTATGTCTACGGTATCTATGCGATCAAGGGCTTCATGGAAGCGGCTGGCTTGAAAAACGGTCTGCTGATCACGGCCGACCCTTACTCGAAGATTGTCGACCCTGAAGACCGCAACACCACCATGCTGTTCGGTGACGCGGCCACCGCCACCTGGATGGGTGAGGGCGCTGAGTGGCAACTGGGCAAGGCGAAGTTCGGTACGGACGGTTCCGGTGCGCCGCACCTGAAGGTCAGTAACGGCGTGTTCTTCATGAACGGTCGTCAGGTGTTCAACTTTGCACTGCTCAAAGTGCCTGCTCACCTGCACGAGCTGCTGGGCGAGTCCGGTCTGCAGCCTGATGACATCGATGCTTTCTGTATCCATCAGGGCAGCGCTGCCATCGTGGACGCCGTGGCGCGTCGTTTTGAGGACAAACCGGAGAAGTTTCTCAAGGACATGGTCGAGACCGGTAATACCGTGTCGTCCAGTATTCCCCTGCTGATAGAAAAGCACGTACTCGATTCTTCCTGGAACCGTGTGGCGCTGAGTGGCTTTGGTGTCGGTTTGTCCTGGGGCTCGGCAATTATTTACAGGGGCTGATTGTCGGCGGTCTGAAATAAAACGCCTGCGACGTTAGTTGTGGGCGTTTTAGTCTGGATAAAACGGTTACAAAAATCTGCTGTCACCGTTTTTGTCAATCCAACAGCGCTGTCCCGGCCTGTTGAAGATCCTCTTTTCTGTGTTGTGCGCGCTTCAAGCCCTTGTTTTATAAGGGGTGGCAGACTGCTAGCAAAATTTTTGAAAAAAACACTCAAGCAACCTGCCATCGCGACGATAACTATTACGAAGGTTCTCTAGGCATACCCGGCGCTTGCAGGGGCCGGAAGCCACGTAGTACACAACCCACGAGGAATTCATCATGGCTTTAACAGTAAATACCAACGTTACGTCGTTGGCCGTTCAAAAGAACCTGAACCGCGCCTCTGACGCACTGTCCACTTCGATGTCCCGCCTGTCGTCGGGCCTGAAAGTACAGAACGCCCGTGACAACGTGGGTGTTTTGAGCACCATCGCTTCGATCAACTCGCAGGTTCGTGGTCAGACCGTAGCGATCCAGAACGCCAACGACGGTATGTCCCTGGCTCAGACTGCTGAAGGCGCTCTGCAAGAGTCCGTATCGATCCTGCAGCGTATGCGTGAACTGGCAGTTCAGTCGCGTAACGACAGCAACAGCGCAGTCGACCGTACTGCCTTGAACAAAGAATTCACAGCGATGAGCTCTGAATTGACTCGTATCTCGGCCAGTACCAACCTGAACGGCAAGAACCTGCTTGACGGTTCTGCCAGCACCATGACTTTCCAGGTCGGCGCCAACACCGGTACCTCCAACCAGATCACTCTGACCCTGAGCGCAAGCTTTGACGCAGAAACCCTGGGCGTTGGTTCGGCCATCAGCATCGTCGGTTCGGACAGTGCTGCTTCAGAAGCCGCCTTCTCTGCTGCAATCACTGCAATCGACTCCGCTCTGCAGACCATCTCGTCTAGCCGTGCTGATCTCGGTGCTGCACAAAACCGTCTGACCACCACCATCTCCAACCTGCAGAACATCAACGAAAACGCCAGTGCTGCACTGGGTCGTCTGCAAGACACCGACTTCGCTGCTGAAACTGCACAATTGACCAAGCAGCAGACTCTGCAACAGGCTTCGACTTCGATCCTGTCTCAGGCCAACCAGCTGCCATCCGCTGTACTGAAACTGCTTCAGTAATATCGGCATGAGTTTTGGCGGGGGAGTGCGTAATCGCGCTCTCTCGCTTTTTTGCTTTCGGAGGTGATGGTCATGGAGATGAGTGTAAAGCTGAACGTGTCCTATCCGGCCACTCAACCGACGAGTCCGGCTCCGGCCACGGACAAGTCTGTTGATAAGCCTGCCGACGTCAAGTCGGTGGAGCGGGTTGCCGCTTCGGATGAAAGCAAAGAGCTGGATCATAAGAAGGATGATGCTCAGGAGGAGACTAAAGTCAGGGCCGCGGCGGACGAAATCCAGAAATTTTTTCATTCGGTCAAACGCAATCTTGAGTTTTCGATCGATGAAGGTTCTGGCAAAGTCATCGTCAAAGTCATTGCAAGTGACTCTGGTGAAGTGATCCGGCAGATTCCGAATGCAGAAATCCTGAAACTGGCCGATAGCCTGAGTGACGCGAACAGTTTGTTGTTCCGCGCCAAGGCCTGACCACCGGTAAGGTTATTGTTGCAGGGTTTGGAGGGTCAAATGCCTCGAAGCCCGGTGACACACGAGAAGGAGAAGCGAAATGGCAAGTCCAATTACCTCGACAGTAGGCGTGGGTTCGGGTCTTAATATCGGTGAAATCGTCAAAGGGCTGGTGGGTGCCGAGAAAGCCCCCAAGCAGACCCAGATAGACAAACAGACTTCCGCTACCTCGGCCTCGCTGTCGGGTGTCGGTCAGTTGTCGTCTGCGCTGGCTGCGTTCCAGAAAACCATGGACACGCTCAACAGCACCACAACGCTTGCGTTCAATGGCTTCGCGGCGACCTCGGCCGATGAAAAGGTCGTGAAGGCAACGGCGGGCAACAACGCAGTCAACGGTTCTTACGCTATCGGTGTCACCAAGCTGGCGACTCCTTCCAAGGTCGCGACTGCAGCATTGACGGCTGCCCAGACCAGTGCCATTCCGAGTGGTACCCTGAAAATCACTCAGAATGGCGTTGCTCAGGAGGTCTCGATCGACCAGGGCTCGACGCTGGAGCAGGCACGCGACAAGATCAACTCCACGCTTCAAGGCAAGGGCATTACCGCGAACATCATCAACGACACCAGCGGTGCGCGTCTGGTGTTCAGTTCGACCACAACCGGCAGCGGCAGTGACATCTCGGTAGAGGCCAGTTCCGGTCTGGAAATGTTCAATATCGATGGCACAAAGAAAATGTCGGAGACCGCTACCACCGATGCCAACGGCAAAGTGATCGGAGGCGCGGGCGCGATTTCTGAACTGGCGGGAGACGCAGAGTTCACCGTTGACGGTCTCAGTCTGACCAGTAAGACGAACAAGGTAAGTGGCGCGATTTCCGGCATCACCTTTGACCTGGTTGCGCCGAGTGCACTAGGCGCCACCACCACCGTTACCGTGGCAACCAACACGGATGGTCTGAAGGCTTCTCTGCAAAGTTTTGTGGATTCCTATAACACGTTGGTCAAGCTTGTCGCGACGCTTACCAAGGGGTCTACGGGCAAGGATGCTGCCGGCAAGGATGTGTTCGTACCCGCTCCGCTGACTGGCGACGCGACGCCTCGCTCGCTGCTGGCAGTGATCCGTACACAGATCGCTACCTCGACCTCGACTTCAGGTCTTGGCTCTCTCGCTCAGTTGGGTATCCAGACGCAGCAGACCGACGGCACATTGTCTCTGGACTCGACCAAGTTCACGGCGGCGTTGAGTGACAAGAAGATGGGTAGCCAGATCCAGGCGCTCTTCACAGGTGAAGGTGGTCTGCTGAGTCGTCTGGGCAAAGCGGTCCTCCCCTACAATGAACCTGGCAAGGGGATTCTGCCGAGCAAAACGACCAGCCTGACGGCGGTGCAGAAGCAACTGACCAAAGATCAGGCTGACCTGGACCGTCGTATCGACACCCTCACTCAGACCCTGACCAAGAAGTACAACGCGATGGATCTGGTAGTGGGGCAGCTCAAGGCAACAGCGAGCAGCATCACGTCGATATTTGCAGCCATGAATGCGCAAAAGAACAATTCGTAGTTCCATTTGCCGATTATTGTGCTTGCCAACAACCCGACCCTGTGTCGGGTTGTTGTTTTTGGGCTAAAGTTTTTTCGCGCTGCGTCGATAGCTTGAATATGAGTAATCTGGATTTATCATGAGGCCCCCTATGAATCCGATGTTAGCGTTGCGGCAGTATCAGAAGATTGGTTCCCAGGCACAGACCTCGGAAGCCAGCCCACACCGTCTGGTTCAGATGTTGATGGAGGGCGGTCTGGATCGCATTGCCCAGGCCAAGGGCGCGATGTCACGCAAGGAAATCGCTAACAAGGGCATCTTCATCAGCAAGGCCATCGGCATTGTAGGCGGCCTGCGTGATGGTCTGGATCTTGAAAAAGAGCCGACCGAAGCACTGATCAGGCAGGACAAGCTGTATCACTACATGATGACGCGTCTCGCTGAAGCCAATGCGCACAACGATCAGAAAATGCTCGATGAAGTGGCAGGTCTGTTGATCACGGTCAAGGAAGGCTGGGACGCCATCGGCGCCACGCAATCGCAATAAGGCCCGGCTGCCTTAGGAGAGAGACATCATGAGTGCTGCACTCAAGCGAATCGAAGAAACCCGTGAGGCCTTGGTCGGGGCACTGGCTGAGCGCGACTGGGAGGCCATCGGCAAGCTTGACCTGGCGTGCCGTGAATGTGTCGATGCGGTGGTCGGCCATTCGCCTGATGACGAGCCCGCCCTGCGCAGCAACCTGGAAGAGCTTTTAGGGGTCTACAGGCAATTGATTGACGTCGCAACCGGCGAGCGTCAAGCAATCGTCGATGAAATGGCACAAATCCAGAATGCGAAAAACGCAACGAAGGTCTATCATCTCTTCGGCTAGCTTTTATTTGTCGTTTTAATTATCCGACAGGAAGTTCGCCATAAATTTGACTGTGTACGTTTTTTTGACTTAACTAGTGATGTTTACTATTTTCTGGCGTCTCATCGTTTATATCGGCTGAGCGGCCAAGCTGCCCCCCAATCATGGGCATTGAGTTGACTAGGGAAGTTGCTATTGCATGTGGCGTGAAATCAAGATTCTGCTAATCGATGACGATAGCCAGCGCCGCCGGGATCTGGCGGTTATCCTGAACTTCCTTGGCGAAGAAAATCTTTCCTGTTCCAGTCAAGACTGGCAGCAGGTCGTAGGCTCGTTAGGGTCTACGCGGGAAGTGCTTTGCGTGCTGATCGGCAACGTAAACGCCCCGGGCAGCCTTCAAGGACTGCTTAAGACCATCGCCGCATGGGATGAGTTCCTTCCTGTCCTGCTTTTGGGCGAAAGTTCTTCCGTCGAGCTTCCGGAAGACATGCGCAGGCGCGTGCTGTCTGCGCTGGAAATGCCGCCCAGCTACAGCAAACTGCTGGATTCCCTGCACCGTGCCCAGGTCTATCGTGAAATGTACGATCAGGCCCGTGAGCGTGGTCGTCATCGCGAACCGAACCTGTTCCGCAGCCTCGTCGGTACCAGCCGTGCGATCCAGCATGTGCGGCAGATGATGCAGCAGGTGGCCGACACCGACGCCAGTGTTCTGATCCTGGGCGAGTCCGGCACCGGCAAGGAAGTTGTTGCCCGTAACCTGCATTACCACTCCAAACGCCGCGACGCGCCGTTCGTGCCCGTCAACTGCGGTGCGATTCCGGCTGAATTGCTGGAAAGCGAATTGTTCGGTCACGAGAAGGGCGCTTTTACCGGAGCGATCACCAGTCGTGCCGGGCGCTTTGAACTGGCCAATGGCGGCACTCTGTTTCTGGATGAGATCGGCGACATGCCCCTGCCGATGCAGGTCAAATTGCTGCGCGTGCTGCAGGAACGCACCTTTGAGCGCGTTGGCAGTAACAAGACCCAGAGTATTGATGTGCGCATCATTGCCGCTACGCACAAGAATCTCGAAAACATGATCGAGATCGGCAGCTTCCGTGAAGACCTTTATTATCGTCTGAACGTGTTCCCGATCGAGATGGCGCCGCTGCGTGAGCGCGTCGAAGACATTCCGCTGCTGATGAACGAACTGATCTCGCGCATGGAACACGAAAAGCGCGGCTCTATCCGTTTCAACTCGGCGGCCATCATGTCGCTCTGCCGTCATGCCTGGCCGGGCAACGTTCGCGAGCTGGCCAACCTGGTGGAGCGCATGGCGATCATGCACCCGTACGGTGTGATCGGTGTTGCAGAATTGCCGAAGAAGTTTCGCTATGTCGACGACGAAGACGAGCAGATGGTTGACAGCCTGCGCAGCGAGATCGAAGAGCGTGTCGCCATCAACGGTCATACGCCAAACTTCGCCTCCGGTGCGCTGTTGCCGCCTGAAGGGCTCGATCTGAAAGACTACCTGGGTGGTCTCGAGCAGGGGCTTATTCAGCAGGCGCTGGATGATGCCAACGGCATCGTTGCCCGTGCCGCCGAGCGTCTGCGGATCCGTCGCACGACGCTGGTCGAGAAGATGCGCAAGTACGGCATGAGCCGTCGGGAAGGAGACGAACAGGCGGAGGATTGACGCCTGCTCGAACGGCCAAAAATCAAACCTCTGAATTTTCAGGGGTTTTTTTTCGGCACGAGGATTGCTAAGTCTCTCTCAACACACCGTTTACTGACGGTCCGCCACGCGAGAGATGATTTATGTCCAACGCCGCCCACATGACTTCCGAACTGTCTGTCCAGCCGTTTCCCGCTCTTGAGCTGGAAAGCCGTCACGGGCTGGAACAGGCGTTTTCGCTGTTCAACCAGATGTCGGCACAATTGACCGATTCCTACGGACATCTGGAAGCACGCGTGACTGAACTCAAGGGTGAGCTGGCGCAGGCCGGTGTTCAGCGTATTCAGGAGCTGGCAGAAAAAGAGCGCCTGGCCAACCGCCTGCAGAACCTGCTTGATTTGCTGCCCGGTGGCGTGATCGTCATTGACGGCATGGGTGTGGTCCGCGAGGCCAACCCTGCTGCAATCGATCTGCTGGGTCAGCCGTTGCTGGGCATGCTGTGGCGGCATGTGATCAGTCGCTGCTTCGCTCCGCGTGAAGATGACGGGCACGAGATATCGCTGAAGGACGGCCGTCGTCTGTCCATTTCTACCCGCTCTCTGGATGCCGAGCCGGGCCAGTTGGTGTTGCTTAACGACCTGACTGAAACCCGTCGCCTGCAGGAGCAGCTGGCTCGCCACGAGCGTCTTTCTTCTCTGGGGCGGATGGTTGCCTCGCTGGCGCATCAGATTCGCACGCCGCTGTCGGCTGCGATGATCTATGCCAGCCATTTGACCGAGCAGGAACTGCCGGTGGAAACCCAGCAGCGTTTTGCGGGCCGACTCAAGGAGCGTTTGCATGAACTCGAGCATCAGGTGCGTGACATGCTGGTGTTCGCCCGTGGCGAACTGCCGCTGACTGACCGGATCGCGCCGGGTGCGCTGTTTCAGGCACTTCAGAACGCAGCGGCGACCCATTTGCAGGGCGTGGCGGTTCGCTGGCAGTGCGACAGCGTCGACGGTGAGTTGTTGTGTAACCGCGACACGCTGGTCGGTGCACTGCTCAATCTGGTTGAAAACGCGGTGCAGGCCAGTGCAGGGCGCACGCGTCTCAAGGTGCATGTCTACAGTCGCGGCAATACGTTGCGGCTGTGCATCAGCGACAACGGCAGTGGCATGGATCAGGCGGCGCTGGCTCGCATCGGTGAGCCATTCTTCACCACCAAGACCACAGGTACCGGCCTTGGCCTTGCGGTGGTTACGGCAGTGACTCGCGCGCATCAGGGTGGCGTGCAATATCGCTCCCGTGTCGGGCGCGGCACTTGCGCCATTGTCAGCCTGCCGTTGATTCCTGCGTCCAGCTCAGTGAGTGCAAGCTGATGTCGATCAAGGTGCTGCTGGTCGAAGACGACCGTTCCTTGCGCGAAGCGCTGGGGGAAACCCTGGAGCTGGCCGGATACGGCTACCGTGCGGTCGGTTCGGCTGAGGAAGCCTTGCTGGCGGTAGAGTCCGAGCCGTTCAGTCTGGTGATCAGTGACGTGAACATGCCGGGCATGGACGGCCATCAGTTGCTGGCTTTGCTGCGCAATCGTCATCCGCAGTTACCTGTGCTGCTGATGACGGCGCACGGCGCTGTCGAGCGTGCCGTCGATGCGATGCGACAGGGCGCTGCGGATTACCTGGTCAAGCCTTTCGAGCCCAAGGCGCTGCTGGCGCTGGTCGCGCGCCATGCGCTGGGGCGTCTCGGTCCGGCCGAAGGCGAGGGGCCGATTGCCGTCGAGCCTGCAAGCATTCAACTGCTCAATCTGGCCAGTCGAGTGGCGAAAAGCGACTCCACGGTGCTGATTTCCGGCGAGTCCGGGACCGGCAAGGAAGTTCTGGCCCGATACATTCATCAAAACTCGCCGCGTGCCGATAAGCCTTTCATTGCGATCAACTGCGCAGCGATTCCCGACAACATGCTCGAGGCCACGCTGTTCGGTCACGAGAAAGGCTCATTTACAGGGGCCATTGCGGCGCAGGCGGGCAAGTTCGAACAGGCCGATGGCGGCACGATTCTGCTCGACGAGATTTCCGAAATGCCCATGGGCCTGCAGGCCAAGTTGTTGCGCGTGCTGCAAGAACGCGAGGTTGAGAGGGTCGGTGCGCGCAAGCCCATCATTCTTGATATTCGTGTGCTGGCGACCACCAACCGTGATCTGGCCGGAGAAGTGGCGGCGGGGCGCTTCCGTGAGGATCTGTTTTATCGGCTGTCGGTGTTTCCGCTGGCCTGGCAGGCATTGCGTCAAAGGACTGCCGATATTTTGCCGTTGGCCGAGCGTCTTCTGGCCAAGCACGTCAATAAAATGAAGCATGCGCCGGTTCGTCTTTCAGCTGAAGCGCAGGCTTGTCTGGTCAGTTATCCATGGCCGGGCAATGTGCGTGAGCTGGACAATGCCGTGCAGCGCGCGCTGATCCTGCAGCAGGGCGGCGTGATTCAGGCGCAGGATTTCTGCCTCGCCGGCCCGGTGGGCAGCGTTCCTGCTCCCGTGGTCCAGTTGCCCGCGCCACACATGCCTGTCACGTCAGTGGCGGATAATGCCGTGGTCGCTGGCGGTTCAGAGTCCGCAGGTGCGCTGGGGGATGACCTCAGGCGTCGAGAGTTTCAGATGATCATCGACACGCTGCGCGCCGAGCGCGGTCGTCGCAAGGAAGCTGCCGAGCGGCTGGGTATCAGCCCGCGAACGCTGCGTTACAAGCTGGCGCAGATGCGTGACGCCGGTATGGATGTGGAAGGCTATCTGTTTGCGACCTGACGGCCACCGTCCAGCCAGCTGCAGACCAGTGGTCGTGATCTGGTGTATTTGATTCTTCGTATGACGAATGCAATACGGGAGGCCCGGAGGCCTTGTCCGGTGGGGGTTGTGCCGGTGATGGCGTCTGAATCGACATGATATTCGAAGGTGGTGTGGCATATTGCCGCCGTCTAGCTGGCACCGTTGTTGCTAAGTCATCTGTATCCGCTGAATCAGTGTCAAAAATTTGCGGGCCTTACGAGAGAAAATGTCCATGAGCCAAGGTATTGAATTTAATCGCTTGATGTTGGATATGCGTGCCATGCAGATGGATGCAATGGCCGCACCCAAGCCTGTGTCCGGTCCTCAGGAAGCAGGTGCCAGCAGTTTTGCCGATATGCTTGGCCAGGCCGTCAACAAGGTTGCGTCGACTCAGCAGGCCTCCAGCCAGCTGGCCAACGCGTTCGAAATCGGCAAGAGCGGTGTGGATCTGACTGACGTCATGATTTCCTCGCAGAAAGCCAGTGTGTCGTTTCAGGCCTTGACCCAGGTTCGCAACAAACTGGTTCAGGCTTATCAAGACATCATGCAGATGCCGGTTTAAGGGACGTACTGAGTCATGGCCGAAGCAACAGCCGATCCTGTTCCAGCAAGAGCGGGCGCCTCCGACAAGAAACCGTTGTTCGGGCTCTCTTTTCTGGAAAACCTTTCCGAAATGACCATGCTGCGTCAGATCGGCCTTATGGTCGGTCTGGCCGCGAGCGTGGCCATTGGTTTTGCCGTGGTGCTGTGGTCGCAGCAGCCTGACTATCGTCCGTTGTACGGCAGCCTTGCCGGTATGGACAGCAAGCAGATCATGGACACCCTGACTGCTGCGAACATCAATTACACCGTCGAGCCGAACTCCGGCGCTTTGCTGGTCAAGGCTGATGACGTGCAGCGTGCGCGCATCCAGCTGGCTCAAGCAGGCGTGGTGCAGAACGATGCCAACATCGGTTTCGAGATTCTGGACAAGGATCAGGGCCTGGGCACCAGCCAGTTCATGGAAGCCACGCGCTATCGCCGTGGTCTGGAAGGCGAACTGGCGCGTACCATTTCGGCGTTGAACAACGTCAAGGGTGCCCGCGTGCACCTGGCCATTCCGAAGAGTTCGGTTTTCGTCCGTGACGACCGCAAGCCAAGTGCCTCGGTACTGGTCGAGCTGTATGCAGGCCGCTCGCTTGAGCCGGGCCAGGTCATGGCGATCATCAATCTGGTCGCCACCAGTGTTCCTGAACTCACCAAGTCGCAGATCACGGTTGTCGACCAGAAAGGCACCCTGCTGTCCGATCAGGCCGAAAACTCGGAACTGACCATGGCGGGCAAGCAGTTCGATTACAGCCGTCGTATGGAAGGCATGCTGACGCAACGCGTGCAAAACATCCTGCAACCGATTCTGGGTTCTGATCGCTACAAGGCCGAAGTGTCGGCGGTGGTCGATTTCAGCGCCGTCGAGTCGACCGCCGAAAGCTTCAACCCGGATCAGCCTGCCTTGCGCAGCGAGCAGTCGGTCAACGAACAGCGTTCCAGCAGCTCGGGTTCGCAAGGCGTTCCGGGTGCGTTGAGCAACCAGCCTCCAGGCCCTGCGACCGCGCCTCAGACCGCTGGTGGTGCTGGCGCTGCTGCAGCCGCTATCGCTCCGGGTCAGCCGCTGCTCGATGCCAACGGTCAACAGATCATGGATCCGGCCACCGGTCAGCCTGCGCTGGCGCCGTACCCGGCCGACAAGCGTGTGCAGTCCACCAAAAACTTCGAGCTGGACCGTTCCATCAGCCATACCAAACAACAGCAGGGTCGTCTGACGCGCCTGTCGGTTGCCGTGGTGGTCGATGATATGGTCAAGACCAATGCCGCCAATGGCGAAGTGACCCGTGCACCGTGGAGTGCCGCAGATCTGGCCCGCTTCACGCGTCTGGTACAGGATGCCGTCGGCTTCGATGCCAGCCGTGGCGACAGCGTCAGCGTGATCAACGTACCGTTCTCCAGCGAGCGCGCCGAAGTGCTGCCCGAGGCTTCGTTCTACTCGCAGCCGTGGTTCTGGGACATCGTCAAGCAGGCAGTGGGCGTTATCTTCATCCTGATTCTGGTGTTCGGTGTGCTGCGTCCGGTGTTGAACAACATCACCACTGGCAAGAGCCGCGAACTGGCCGGTTTCGGTGGCGATGCCGAACTGGGTGGCATGGGCGGCCTGGATGGCGAGCTGTCCAACGACCGCGTTAGCCTGGGCGGTCCGCAGAGCATTCTGCTGCCTAGCCCGACCGAGGGTTATGACGCACAGCTCAATGCAATCAAAAGTCTGGTGGCTGAAGATCCGGGTCGCGTGGCCCAGGTCGTGAAAGAGTGGATTAACACTGATGAATGATCGAGCCCTCGTAGCCAAACTGAGCAAAGTCGAGAAGGCTGCCGTGCTGCTGCTTTCTCTGGGTGAAACCGATGCGGCGCAGGTATTGCGTCACATGGGCCCCAAGGAAGTGCAGAAAGTGGGCGTGGCCATGGCTCAGATGCGCAATGTGCATCGCGAGCAGGTCGAAGAAGTGATGAGCGAGTTCGTCGACATCGTCGGTGACCAGACCAGTCTTGGCGTCGGTTCCGATGGCTACATTCGCAAGATGCTGACCCAGGCGCTGGGCGAAGACAAGGCCAACGGCCTGATCGACCGCATCCTGCTCGGTGGCAACACCAGCGGTCTGGACAGCCTCAAGTGGATGGAACCGCGCGCGGTTGCCGACGTTATCCGCTTCGAGCACCCGCAGATCCAGGCCATTGTGGTGGCGTATCTGGATGCCGACCAGGCCGGTGAAGTGCTCGGGCATTTCGACCATAAGGTGCGTCTGGACATTATCCTGCGCGTCTCGTCCCTGAACACCGTACAACCGGCGGCACTTAAAGAGCTCAATCAGATTCTCGAGAAGCAGTTCTCCGGCAACGCCAACACGTCGCGTACCACATTGGGTGGTATCAAGCGTGCGGCCGACATCATGAACTTCCTCGACAGCTCCATCGAAGGCGCGCTCATGGATTCGATCCGCGAGGTCGACGAAGACCTTTCCGTGCAGATCGAAGACCTCATGTTCGTCTTCAACAACCTCTCCGACGTGGACGACCGCGGTATCCAGGCGCTGTTGCGCGAAGTGTCTTCGGACGTGCTGGTGCTGGCGCTCAAGGGTTCGGACGAGGCGATCAAGGAAAAAATCTTCAAGAACATGTCCAAGCGAGCCGCAGAACTGCTGCGCGACGAC
This sequence comes from Pseudomonas sp. fls2-241-TYG-175, assembly GCF_030209155.1. Lineage (NCBI taxonomy): Bacteria > Pseudomonadati > Pseudomonadota > Gammaproteobacteria > Pseudomonadales > Pseudomonadaceae > Pseudomonas > Pseudomonas sp. fls2-241-TYG-175. The sequence continues at coordinate 60,248 of NZ_JARVSO010000025.1, forward strand.
CTGGAAGCCAAGGGTCCGGTACGCGTCAGCGATGTGGAAACTGCCCAGAAAGAAATCCTCACCATTGCGCGTCGCATGGCCGAAGCCGGCGAGATCGTGCTCGGTGGCAAGGGTGGCGAGGAAATGATCTAAGGATTCAGCCGACTCATGTCCAGTTCCAATAAAGAATCGGCCAGCGACCTCATTCGTGCCAAGGACGTCAGCGGTCTCGATCTCTGGGCATTGCCCAGTTTCGACCCGCATGTAGAGCCTGAGCCGGAACCCGAGCCCGATCCGGTCGATGAACCGGCCGAGATGGAAGAAGTGCCGCTGGAAGAAGTCCAGCCGCTGACCCTGGAAGAGCTGGAAAGCATTCGCCAGGAAGCCTGGAACGAAGGCTTCGCCACCGGCGAAAAGGAAGGCTTTCACAGCACTCAGCTCAAGGTTCGGCAGGAGGCGGAAGTGGCGCTGGCTGGCAAGATTGCCAGCCTCGAAATGCTGATGGCCAGCCTGTTGAATCCGATTGCAGAGCAGGACACGCAGATCGAAAAAGCCGTTATCCATCTGGTCGAGCACATTGCCCGACAGGTGATTCAGCGCGAGCTGGCAACCGATTCCGGGCAGATCGCCAGCGTGTTGCGTGACGCGTTGAAGCTGCTGCCGATGGGTGCCAACAATCTGCGTATCTTCATCAATCCTCAGGACTTCGCATTGGTCAAAGCCATGCGCGAGCGTCATGAAGAGGCGTGGAAAATTCTCGAAGACGACACGTTACTGCCGGGCGGTTGCCGGATTGAAACCGAGCACAGCCGCATCGATGCCAGCATCGAAACACGGATAGCTCTGGCGATTTCGAAAATGCACGATCAATTGCACGAACAAGTGACGCACCCCGCACCGGCCGATGTCAGCGTCGAGCTGGATGCAGCCCCTGTTCATGCGTCGAAAACCGTCGCACCCGACATGGACCCGCTTGATGCGCCTTGATCGCACCAGTTTCGGCAAGCGCCTGGGAGCTTACGCAGGCTCCATCAGTCTGCCTGCTCAGCCGGTGGTCGAAGGCCGCCTGCTGCGCATGGTCGGGCTGACGCTGGAAGCCGAAGGCTTGCGTGCCGCCATGGGCAGTCGTTGCGTGGTGATCAACGATGACAGTCACCACCCGGTCGAAGTCGAGGCCGAGGTGATGGGCTTTTCCGGCGGCAAGGTGTTTCTGATGCCGGTCGGCAGCGTTGCAGGTATTGCGCCCGGTGCCCGTGTGGTGCCGTTGGCCGATGCCGGTCGCCTGCCGATGGGCATGACCATGCTGGGTCGGGTGCTGGACGGCGCAGGTCGCCCGCTGGACGGACGTCCGCCAATCAAGGCCGAAGACTGGGTGCCGATGGACGGCCCGGCCATCAACCCGCTCAAGCGTGACCCCATCAGTCAGCCGCTGGACGTCGGCATCCGCTGCATCAACGGTTTGTTGACGGTCGGCCGCGGTCAGCGTCTCGGGCTGTTTGCCGGTACCGGCGTGGGCAAGAGTGTGCTGCTCGGCATGATGACGCGCTTCACCGAAGCGGACATCATCGTCGTCGGCCTGATCGGTGAGCGGGGCCGCGAGGTAAAGGAATTCATCGAGCACATTTTGGGTGAAGAAGGTCTTAAACGCTCGGTGGTGGTGGCTTCGCCTGCCGACGATGCGCCCTTGATGCGTCTGCGCGCTGCGATGTACTGCACGCGCATTGCCGAATATTTCCGTGATAAGGGCAAGAACGTCCTGTTGCTGATGGATTCCCTGACCCGTTTCGCCCAGGCCCAGCGGGAAATTGCGCTGGCCATTGGCGAACCGCCTGCGACCAAGGGTTATCCGCCTTCAGTATTTGCCCGTTTGCCCAAGCTGGTCGAGCGTGCCGGTAACGCCGAAGCGGGCGGCGGTTCGATCACCGCGTTCTATACCGTACTGTCCGAAGGCGATGACCAGCAGGACCCGATTGCCGACTCTGCGCGGGGTGTGCTCGACGGGCACATCGTGCTCTCGCGCCGACTGGCTGAAGAAGGGCATTACCCGGCCATCGATATTGAGGCCTCGATCAGCCGGGTCATGCCATCGGTGGTGACGCCTGAACACATGGCCCGAGCCCAGCATTTCAAGCAGTTGTGGTCGCGCTATCAGCAGACCCGCGACCTGATCAGCGTGGGTGCGTACGTGGCCGGTGGCGATCGGGAAACCGACATGGCCATCGCGCTGCATCCGGTGCTGGTGCGCTACCAGCGTCAGGGCTTGCGCGACAACGAAAGCATGCAGGCCAGTGGCGAAGCGTTGGCTTCGGTATTCGGTCCGGCGCCGGGCGGCTGATAGACCATGGCCCAGAGTCGAGCGGCGCGTCTGGCGCCTGTGGTCGAGATGGCGGAGGCGGCCGAGCGTTCGGCGGCTCAGCGCCTCGGGCATTTTCAGGGGCAGGTCAATCTGGCCAACAACAAGTTGCAGGAGCTGGACCAGTTTCGCCACGACTATCAGCAGCAGTGGCTGCAGCGCGGCAGTTCGGGTGTATCCGGTCAGTGGTTGCTGGGTTATCAGCGTTTTCTGAGTCAGCTCGACGTTGCCGTTGCCCAGCAGTACAAGAGCCTGGAGTGGCACAAGGTCAATCTCGACAAGGCACGCGGTGCCTGGCAGGAAGCCTATGCGCGTGTCGAGGGGCTGCGCAAACTGGTCCAGCGCTACATGGACGAGGCCCGCAAGCTTGAAGACAAGCGCGAGCAGAAGCTGCTGGATGAGTTGTCCCAGCGCCTGCCTCGTCACGAACAGTACTAACACCTATTTTTGACGAGTTGATCGCAAACTCTGGTCTACGCTCACAGTGTCTCGGTGTTGCAACACTTCAGGAATTCCTATGACAGTCACTTCCGAGCTTTCCCCGGACCGGCGCCAACTGACGCTCTACATCGCAGGGCGTTTCGATTTCGCCACGCATCAGGCCTTTCGGGGTGCCTATGAGGGGCAGCCGGGGGACCTGAGTTATGTCGTGGACCTGCGCGACACCCATTATCTGGACAGCTCCGCGCTGGGCATGCTGTTGCTGCTGCGCGACCACGCCGGTGGTGACCGGGCACAGGTGCGACTGATCAACTGCTCGGCCGATGTGTTCAAGATCCTCGCGATCTCCAATTTCTCGAAGCTGTTCCAGTTGAGCTGATCAGTGCAGGCGCTCTCGAAAGGCCTGTGCATCCTGATCGCCGACGACAGCGCCAGCGACCGTCTTCTGCTCGCGACCATCATCGCCCGCCAGGGGCACCGGGTTGTCAGCGCGGCCAACGGCCTGGAGGCCGTGGCGATCTTCAGTACCGAGCGCCCGCACCTGATTCTCATGGATGCGATGATGCCGCTGATGGACGGCTTCGAGGCGGCGCGGCGGATCAAGCTCATGGCTGGCGAGTCGCTGGTGCCGATCATCTTTCTGACGTCGCTCACCGAAGGCGAGGCGTTGGCGCGGTGCCTGGATGCTGGCGGTGATGACTTCGTCTCCAAGCCCTATAACACCCAGGTGCTGGCGGCCAAGATCAATGCCATGAACCGCCTGCGGCTGTTGCAGGAAACGGTTCTGCAGCAGCGGGACCTGATCAGTACCCACCATGAATACCTGCTCAACGAGCAACGCGTCGCCAAGGCCGTCTTCGATCAGGTCGCGCATTCCGGCTGCCTGGGCGCGGCAAATATTCGTTACCTGCAGTCACCTTATGCGCTGTTCAACGGTGACCTGATGCTGGCGGCCTACACCCCGGCCGGGCACATGCATGTGCTGCTGGGCGATTTCACCGGGCACGGTCTGCCGGCTGCCGTAGGGGCCATGCCGCTGGCGGAAGTGTTTTACGGCATGACGGCCAAGGGGTTTGGTCTGGTTGAAATCCTGCGTGAAATGAACGCCAAGCTGAAGCGCATTCTGCCGGTGGATATGTTCTGCTGCGCCACGCTGCTGTGCGTCAATCACAAGCAGCGGCAGGTCGAGGTCTGGAACGGCGGGCTGCCGGATGGTTATCTGTTGCGTGCTGACGGGGGTGATCCGGTCACGCTGGTCTCCCGGCATCTGCCATTGGGCGTGTTGAGCGTTGATGCGTTCGAGGTCAGGACTGACGTCTATCCGCTGGCGCTGGGCGACCGCATCTTTCTGCTGTCCGACGGTGTGCTCGATACCAGCGACAGCGATGATCAGCTCTTCGGTGTGCAGCGACTGCGTGACGTACTGGCCGCTAATGAACAGCCTGCGTTTCTGATCCAGGAAATCCTTCAGGCGCTCAACGACTTTGGCGGCAAGGCGCGTGATGACGTCAGCCTGTTGGAAATCACGGTGATTGACGAACCGCTCGATTCGTTGCCGCTGCCGACGTATTCCGACAGTGGTGCCTCAAGCCCCCTCGACTGGTCGGCCAGTTTCGAATTTCGCGGCTCCACCCTCAAACGCTTCAATCCCGTGCCCTATGTGTTGCAGTCGCTGCTCGAAGTGCATGGGCTGCGCAACCAGAGCGGTGCGCTGCATGCGGTGATGGGCGAGTTGTACAGCAACGCGCTTGAGCACGGTGTACTGGGGCTCGATTCGACGCTCAAGCATGATGCTGTCGGTTTCGCCCGCTACTATGAGCAGCGCGCCGAGCGTCTCGATAATCTTCGGGACGGATTTATCTGTATGACGCTGCGAATTGAACCTGTTGGGCAGGGCGGTCGTCTTACCTTGACCGTCGAAGACAGTGGCAGCGGTTTCGACGCGCAGCAGGTGATCGACCATGCACCTGTGATTGATGGTTTATATGGGCGCGGCATCAGGCTGGTATGTGAACTGAGTCGGCAGGCTCGATGGTCCACGGATGGCAGGATCGCCTGCGTGGAATTTTCCTGGGAGTGAGTGGCATAATCGCGCCCTGGAGTCTTGATCAAGGAGTGAGCAAGTGTCTGTTCATCTGGATTACAGCGTTTTGAGTACCCTGCAGGAAGTCATGGAAGACGAATATCCCACGTTGCTGGATGTGTTCTTCAAGGACTCCGAGCAGCGCCTGTCCCAGATGCGTCTGGCGCTCGAGCCTCACGGGCCTGATCTGGAAACATTGAGCCTGAATGCCCACAGCTTCAAAGGCAGCAGCAGTAACATGGGAGCGCTACGGCTCTCGGAGCTGTGCCGCGAGCTTGAGGATCGCGCCCGTCAACAGCAGAGCGCGGGTCTGGAAGAGCTGATCGGCAGGATCGCCAGCGAGTACGCGACCATCCGCCGATTGTTCGATGCGGAACGCCAGTTCTTCGTCAGTTAAGCGTTCATGGATCACCTTCAGGCCGCCTTTTTAGGGTTGGCCTGCATCTTGCTAATATTTCGGTAACCAGCTGCTCATGCGGAGACCGAAATGCCCCTCGCCACCAACGCGCTTTTACAGGCCAATGCCCCTGCGACCGCCCGGTCCGGCGCGGCAACCAATGCCGCCAAGCCTGCCGACGGCAGCAAAGACGAGGCTTCCAGCTTCTCCAATGTCTATGCCAAGCAGGCAAAGGACGTCGCTTCAGCGCGCGATGATGTGCCTGTCAAGTCGGCCAGGGACAAGACTTCGTCCGGTTCCGACAAGGTTGCGAGCGGCAAGGACAAGCCTTCCGCCGATCAGAACGCTGCCACGAATCCGTCGACCGTTGCCGATAGCGGCAACGGTTTGCCTGCCAGCGTGACGACCGCTACCGCCGATGAAGATCAGGTCGCAGCCGACCAGGCCGCAGCAGATCAGGTGCTGACCGATGCGTTGGCCGATGGCAACGCTGTGCCGGTTACCGATCCGGCACTTGATCCGGCGCTGGACCCCGCATTGCAGGCCATGACCGCACAGGCTCCTGTTGCGCCCGCGATTGCCAGGCCTGCGGTTACCGATACCAAGGCTGCGCCTGCGGTCGAGATCGCTGCCGGGATCAAGGCGCCGCCTCCTGCAGTGGCTGAGGCCGCTTTCGATCCTGATGCGGATCCGCTCGATGGCCTTGAAGCAGTGCAGCTGGCATTGGAAAACGCCAGCGCCAAAACGCAACTCGCGACGCAGAACGCTCGCGCCGCCAGTAAGGCGACGCCTTCCAATGCCGAAGCGGACCCCACACAGAATATCGCCAATAACCTGTCGCAACTGAGCGAGCAGTTGCCCACTGACGACAGCAGCACCGAAAGCAGCGACAAGTCGTTCAGCGGGTTGATCGGTGAAGGCCTGAAGGATGTGAAAAGCGCCGCAGGTGACACGCGGGTCGATAACTTTGCCGACCGTCTCGCAGCATTGAGTCAGGCTGCACAGCCCGCCAGGGTCGCGGCAACGCCAACTGCAGCGCCTCTGATGAGTCAGCCTCTGGCGATGCATCAGAGTGGCTGGACCGAAGGTGTGGTGGACCGGGTCATGTACCTGTCGAGCCAGAACCTGAAGTCGGCCGAAATCAAGCTGGAACCGGCGGAACTAGGCCGTCTCGATATCCGCGTCAATATGGCGCCGGATCAGCAGACCCAAGTGACGTTCATGAGCGCCCACGTGGGCGTGCGTGAAGCGCTCGAAAGCCAGATGTCCCGCCTGCGTGACTCATTTAGCCAGCAGGGCTTGGGTCAAGTGGACGTGAACGTCTCGGACCAGTCGCAACAGCAGGCCCAGCAACAGGCTCAGGAGCAGGCCAGCCGGGCTCAGCGCGGCGGTCGCAGTGGTGGGACGGGGTCGGGTGACAGTGCTGACGACGTGTCCATCGCCGATGCCGCTGTTCCCGTCAGCCAGCCTGCGGCGCGGGTGATCGGTACCAGCGAGATCGATTACTACGCCTGATTGGGGTGAGCTGCGGGGCGGGGTGTTGGCCTGCAGCAAACCCAGTCTTCAAAGATGCACTGGCATCTGCCTCTGCCCGGAGGGCGTAGCAGCTCTCGGAGGTTGCGACGGCAGAGATGGGCTGCGCAGCGGCCCTTGACCAAGTCTGATACACCGCATGCGCAGGTTTGCTGTCGGTTCCCGGCAGATCGCCGGCAAGCCGCCTCCCACAGTTTGTTTTCTGTATCGAAGACGCCGTGAGCCTTGTGCAAAATCGCGTTGTTCAGCGGGCAGCATGCTTTTCGAGAGGGCGTGCTGCCTTTGCTTAAAAAACCGTTTAAGCCCGATCCGCCTCCTTTCTCGCAACTCTGGCATAACACTTGCTCTGCCCCTGTCACGTATTGAAGACCCCTTGAATAGTGACGGATTATTGGCATGGCGAAGAGCGAAGAAGTTAAAGACCCCGCTTCCAAAGGCAAACTCAAGCTCATTATCGTAGCGGTTGTGGCCTTGCTGCTCGCTGTCGGTCTGTCAGTGGGTGCGACCTGGTTCATCATGCACAAGGGCGAAAGCGCGCCCGACCCGGCAGTTGCTGCGGCTGCGGCCAACGCCAAGCCGGTGGCGGTTTTCGAACCGCTGACGCCTGCGTTCGTCGTCAACTTCAACGCCAATGGCCGTCAGCGCTACATGCAGGTCAGCATCACCATGCTGGGCCGCAATGCTGCAGACATGGAAGCCCTGAAAGTGCACATGCCGGTGATTCGCAACAATCTGGTCATGCTGTTCGCGGCCATCCCTTTCGAGTCGCTGGCCTCGCCAATCGGCCAGGAAATGCTGCGTCAGAAGGCAACCGCCAGCATTCAGGAAGTGGCGCAGAAAGAACTTGGCAAGACTGTGATCGAACAGCTGCTGTTCACTAATTTCGTATTGCAGTAGGACCTCGACATGGCTGTGCAAGACCTGCTGTCCCAGGATGAAATCGACGCGCTGCTGCATGGCGTTGACGATGGTATGGTCCAGACCGAAAGCCCCGGCGAGCCCGGAAGCGTCAAAAGTTATGACCTGACCAGTCAGGACCGGATCGTCCGGGGTCGTATGCCGACTCTGGAAATGATCAACGAACGATTCGCCCGCTACACCCGCATCAGTATGTTCAACCTGCTGCGCCGCTCTGCGGACGTAGCGGTGGGCGGTGTTCAGGTGATGAAGTTCGGTGAGTACGTGCATTCGCTGTACGTACCGACCAGCCTGAACCTGGCCAAGATCAAGCCGCTGCGCGGCACCGCGCTGTTCATTCTCGACGCCAAGCTGGTGTTCAAGCTGGTAGACAATTTTTTCGGTGGTGACGGCCGTCACGCGAAGATCGAAGGGCGTGAGTTCACGCCGACCGAGCTGCGTGTGGTGCGGATGGTGCTGGATCAGGCGTTCATCGACCTGAAGGAAGCCTGGCAGGCGATCATGGAAGTGAACTTCGAGTACATCAACTCGGAAGTGAACCCGGCTATGGCCAACATCGTCGGGCCGAGCGAAGCGGTGGTCATCTCCACGTTCCACATCGAACTCGATGGCGGTGGCGGTGATCTGCACGTGACCATGCCGTACTCCATGATCGAGCCGATCCGGGAAATGCTCGACGCCGGTTTCCAGTCGGACCTGGACGATCAGGACGAGCGCTGGGTCAACGCGCTCAAGGAAGACGTGCTCGACGTCAACGTGCCGCTCAGTACCACCATCGCCCAGCGTCAGTTGCCGCTGCGCGACATCCTGCATATGCGTCCCGGTGATGTGATCCCGATCGAGCTGGCCGAGTCGCTGGTTCTGCGGGCCAACGGCGTGCCTTCGTTCAAGGTCAAGCTGGGCTCGCACAAGGGCAAGATGGCCCTGCAGGTAATTGAACCCATAGCGCGACGTTGACCTGTCAGGTCGACGTCGGAACATTGTTGCGTAATTGAATCACTGCTTGCAGAGGACTACCGATGGCTGATGAAAACGATATGACGTCTGCTGAAGATCAGGCGCTGGCCGATGAATGGGCTGCTGCACTGGGCGAGGCGGGCGAAGGTGGTCAGGACGATATCGACGCGCTGCTGGCCGCGGACGCGGGCAATGCGACCAATCGCATGACCATGGAAGAGTTCGGCAGCGTGCCGAAAAACAATGCGCCGGTCACCCTGGACGGCCCGAACCTGGACGTGATTCTGGATATTCCGGTGTCGATCTCCATGGAAGTGGGCAGCACCGACATCAACATTCGCAACCTGCTGCAACTCAACCAGGGGTCGGTCATCGAGCTGGATCGTCTGGCAGGCGAGCCGCTGGACGTGCTGGTCAACGGTACGTTGATTGCGCATGGCGAAGTGGTGGTGGTCAACGAAAAGTTCGGCATTCGCCTGACTGACGTGATCAGCCCGAGTGAACGCATCAAGAAGTTGCGTTAAGTGAAGCGCTTGCTGAGTGTTCTGCTGATGCTGCCCTCGCTGGCGCTGGCCGCCGAGCCCGCTGCGCAGGCAGCGCCCGCCGTGGCCAATACCGTATCCAGTGGCATGGGTGGTCAAGTGATGCAGTTGTTGTTCGGGCTGCTGCTGGTGGTCGGCCTGATTTTCGCGCTGGCCTGGGTCATGCGGCGGGTCCAGCGGGTTGGACCCAACAATAGTCAGATTATCGAACTGGTCAGCACGCGGGCCATCGGGCCGCGTGATCGTCTGGTGCTGGTCCAGGTGGGCAATGAACAGGTCCTGCTGGGCATCACGCCAGGCAATATCACCACCCTGCATGTGCTCAAGGAGCCTGTGCAGGTTCCGGTCCGGGAGCAGGCGACGCCCGAGTTCGCTCAGCGTCTGCTGGATTTGATGGGCAAGGATAAGGACAAGAAGTAATGGGCGCCTTGCGTTTCCTGGTACTGCTGTTGCTGGTAATGATTGCGCCGGTCGCGTTGGCTGCCGATCCGTTGTCGATTCCGGCCATCACCCTGTCCAACGGGGCTGACGGTCAGCAGGAGTATTCGGTCAGTCTGCAGATCCTGCTGATCATGACCGCGCTGAGCTTCATCCCGGCATTCGTGATGCTGATGACCAGCTTCACGCGGATCATCATCGTCTTCTCGATTTTGCGCCAGGCCCTGGGTCTGCAGCAGACGCCGTCGAACCAGATCCTGACCGGCATGGCGCTGTTTCTGACCATGTTCATCATGGCGCCTGTGTTCGACAAGGTGAATCAGGACGCCTTGCAGCCGTATCTGGCCGAGCAGCTTACGGCGCAGGATGCGGTCGCCAAGGCGCAGGTGCCGATCAAGGATTTCATGCTGGCGCAGACGCGCACCAGTGACCTTGAGCTGTTCATGCGTTTGTCCAAGCGTACCGATATTCCGACGCCGGACGCGGCACCGCTGAACATTCTGGTGCCGGCTTTCGTGATCTCCGAGCTCAAGACTGCATTTCAGATCGGCTTCATGATCTTCATTCCGTTTTTGATCATCGATCTGGTCGTGGCCAGTGTGCTGATGGCGATGGGTATGATGATGCTGTCGCCGCTGATCATTTCCCTGCCGTTCAAGATCATGCTGTTCGTGCTGGTGGATGGCTGGGCGCTGATCGTCGGCACGCTGGCCGGCAGTTTTGGTGGTGTATGAGTCGTTTCGCTGAGGAGTCTGCCCGATGACGCCGGAAGTAGCCGTCGATCTGTTTCGTGAAGCGCTGTGGCTGACCACCATGCTGGTTGCGATTCTGGTGGTGCCGAGTCTGATCTGTGGTCTGCTGGTGGCGATGTTTCAGGCTGCCACCCAAATCAACGAACAGACGCTCAGCTTTCTGCCGCGTCTGATCGTCATGTTGATCACACTGATCGCGATCGGTCCCTGGCTGTTGAAAGTCTTCATGGAATACATGCTGTCGCTGTATACCAGCATTCCGACCGTGATCGGCTGACGCTGCATGCAGCCGATGCTCGCGCTGACCGACGCCCAGATCAGCACCTGGGTCGCCAGCTTCATGTTGCCGCTTTTTCGCATCATCGCGGTGTTGATGACGATGCCGATCATTGGTACGACGCTGGTTCCCCGGCGTGTGCGCCTGTATCTGGCGGTTGCCATGACCGTTGCAGTTGCGCCCGTGTTGCCTGCGATGCCCACAGTGCAGGCCCTCGATCTCAGTGCGCTGCTGTTGATTGGCGAGCAGATCATCATCGGCGCAGGGATGGGGCTCGCCTTACAGCTGTTTTTCCATATTTTCGTGGTGGCGGGGCAGATCATCTCGACGCAGATGGGCATGGGTTTCGCTTCGATGGTCGACCCTACCAACGGCGTTTCGTCGGCCACCATCGGGCAGTTTTTCACCATGCTGGTGACACTGCTGTTTCTGGCCATGAACGGTCATCTGGTGGTGCTGGAAATTCTCGTTGAAAGCTTCACGACCATGCCGGTGGGCAGCGGCCTGCTGGTCAATAATTTCTGGGAGCTGGCGACCGGGCTTGGCTGGGTCATGGGTTCGGCTCTCAGGCTGGTGCTGCCGGCGATTACCGCGCTGCTGGTCATCAACATCGCATTTGGCGTGATGACACGTGCGGCACCTCAGCTCAATATCTTTTCCATCGGTTTTCCGCTGACGCTTGTGCTGGGCATGGTCATTCTGTGGATGACCATGGGCGATATTCTCAATCAATATCAGCCGCTTGCCAGTCAGGCTCTGCAGGCACTGCGCGACATGGTGAGGGCTCGTTGAAATGGCTGAGAACGAAAATGGCCAGGACAAGACAGAAGAGCCCACGGAGAAAAAGGTCCGTGACTCCAGGGCCGATGGTCAGATTGCCCGCTCCAAGGAGCTGACCACCCTGGTGGTGATGCTGATGGGGTCGGGCGGGGCGCTGGTGTTTGGTGGTGGCATCGCACAGATGATGTTCGAGTTGATGCGCGACAATTTCACCATTACCCGTGAAACGCTGATGGACCAGGATTACATGGGCAAGGCACTGCTCAGTTCCGGCCTGCATGCCCTGGTGGTGGTGCTGCCGTTTCTGATTGCCATGCTTATGGCAGCGTTGGTAGGGCCGATCATGCTTGGTGGCTGGTTGTTCGCGACCAAATCGCTGGCTCCCAAGTTCAGCCGCATGAACCCGGCTGCGGGTCTCAAGCGCATGTTCTCGCCTCACGCGCTGGTTGAGCTGCTCAAGTCGCTCGCCAAATTCCTGATCATTCTGGCGGTAGCGCTGGTGGTGCTGAGCAAGGAGCGCAACGATCTTGTCGCCATCGCGCACGAGCCTCTGGAGCAGGCCATTATCCACAGTCTTCAGGTGGTGGGCTGGAGCAGCTTCTGGATGGCCTGCGGTTTGATGTTCGTCGCTGCCGCCGACGTTCCGTTCGTATTGTGGGAGGCGCACAAGAAGCTGCTGATGACCAAGCAGGAAGTGCGCGACGAGCACAAGAACAGCGAAGGCAGTCCGGAGATCAAGCAGCGGATCCGTCAATTGCAGCGTGAGATGTCACAGCGCCGGATGATGGCCTCGATCCCCGAAGCCGACGTGATCATCACCAACCCGACTCACTTCGCCGTGGCGCTCAAATACGATCCCGAGAAGGGTGGCGCGCCAATGCTGCTGGCCAAGGGTACGGATCTGGTTGCGCTGAAAATTCGCGAGATCGCCGCGCACAATCAGATTCTCATTCTGGAGTCGCCCGGCCTGGCGCGCTCCATCTATTACAGCACCGAGCTGGAACAGGAGATTCCGGCAGGGCTTTACCTGGCCGTGGCTCAGGTGCTGGCCTACGTCTACCAGATCCGTCAGTACCACGCAGGACAGGGCAAGCGCCCGGATCCGCTGGGCGACGTGCCGATTCCGCCGGACCTGCAGCGCGATTCCTGACAATGCGGTTTGCCTGATCCACTGCGTCGAATGCATCGCCAGCAAGCCACTTTCAGTTTTTCCTCGTTATTGCTACTTATCTGCCGTTTCACCCCCGCATTCACTGGCTTTTGAAAAGTTGGACAGCTTCTTGCAATAGGTCTGTTCAAGGACGCTGTCGGCGTCAAAGTTTTGATCCAGTGCGCAGGTAAAGAATCGGTGGAACGCTCTCAGATACTCAGTAGCGCACGCAGCAACCTTGCAGGCCTCGGCCGTGGCCAGTTGGGCGTGCCGCTGTTGTTGCTGATCATGCTGGCAATGATGATGTTGCCTATTCCGCCGTTTTTGCTGGACGTGCTGTTCACGTTCAACATTGCGCTGTCCATCGTCGTGCTGCTGGTGTGCGTTTACGCATTGCGGCCGCTGGACTTCTCGGTTTTCCCGACCATTCTGCTGGTCGCCACGCTGCTGCGTCTGGCCCTGAACGTGGCTTCGACCCGTGTGGTGATGCTGCACGGCCAGGACGGACACGCCGCCGCAGGTAAGGTGATCCAGGCCTTCGGTGAGGTGGTGATTGGCGGCAACTACGTGGTCGGTATCGTGGTGTTCGCGATTCTGATGATCATCAACTTCGTGGTGATCACCAAGGGTGCCGGGCGTATCTCCGAAGTGAGCGCACGTTTCACCCTCGACGCGATGCCAGGCAAACAGATGGCGATCGACGCCGACCTCAACGCCGGCCTCATCGACCAGCCTGAAGCCAAGCGCCGTCGTGCTGAAGTCGCCGGGGAAGCCGAGTTCTACGGATCCATGGACGGTGCCAGCAAGTTCGTGCGCGGTGACGCCATTGCCGGCCTGCTGATTCTGTTCATCAACCTCATCGGCGGCATGCTGGTGGGTATCTTTCAGCACAACATGTCCTTCGCTGACGCAGGTCGCGTATACACCTTGTTGACCATCGGTGACGGTTTGGTGGCGCAATTGCCATCACTGCTGCTGTCCACCGCTGCCGCGATCATGGTGACCCGTGCTTCCGGTTCGGAAGAGATGGGCAAGCTGATCAATCGTCAGATGTTCTCTTCCTACAAGGCGCTGGGTGTATCGGCCGGCATCATGATCGTCATGGGGCTGGTGCCGGGCATGCCGCACTTCGCCTTCATCGGCCTTGGCCTTGTGGCAGCCGGTGGTGCCTACCTGCTGTGGAAGAAAGAGAATCAGGTGAAGTTCGAGGCGCTGGCCGAAGTTCAGCGTCAACAGGATCTGTTGCCATCACCGACCCGCGTTCAGGATTCCAAGGAACTGGGCTGGGACGACGTGACGCCTATCGACATCATCGGTCTGGAAGTGGGCTATCGCCTGATTCCGCTGGTGGATCGCAATCAGGGTGGTCAGTTGCTGGCGCGTATCAAGGGCGTGCGCAAGAAGCTCTCTCAGGAGCTTGGCTTCCTGATGCCGACCGTCCACATCCGCGACAACCTCGATCTGGCGCCCAGCGCCTATCGTCTGACGCTGATGGGCGTGATTCTGGCCGAGGCCGAGATCTATCCCGATCGCGAACTGGCGATCAACCCCGGTCAGGTGTTCGGCACGCTGAACGGCATCACCGCCAGAGATCCGGCATTCGGCCTGGAAGCGGTGTGGATCGAAATCAGCCAGCGCAGTCAGGCTCAGTCTCTCGGCTACACGGTAGTGGACGCCAGCACGGTAGTGGCCACTCACCTCAACCAGATCCTGTACAAGCATTCGCATGAACTGATCGGCCATGAAGAGGTCCAGCAACTAATGCAATTGCTGGCCAAAAGCTCGCCGAAGCTGGCTGAGGAACTGGTTCCGGGTGTCCTTTCGCTGTCGTCGTTGCTCAACGTGCTGCAGGCGCTCCTGGCCGAGCACGTACCGGTACGCGACATCCGCAGCATCGCAGAAGCCATCGCCAACAACGCCGGGAAGAGTCAAGATACCGCCGCGCTGGTGGCGGCTGTCCGCGTCGGTCTGAGCCGCGCAATCGTGCAAAGCATTGTAGGCGTTGAGCCGGAGCTGCCTGTTATCACTCTGGAACCAAGGTTGGAACAGATATTGCTCAATAGTTTGCAGAAGGCTGGTCAGGGTCAGGAAGAAGGCGTTCTGCTTGAACCGAGCATGGCTGAAAAGCTCCAGCGTTCGTTGATCGAGGCGGCCCAGCGTCAGGAAATGCAAGGGTTGCCGGTAATCCTTCTGGTAGCGGGTCCGATCCGGGCCATGCTGTCACGATTTGGACGATTGGCTGTACCGAGTATGCATGTTCTGGCGTATCAGGAAATTCCTGACAACAAGCAAGTAACCATCGTAGCGACTGTCGGGCCCAACGGCTGAGGTAGTGAGTCATGCAAGTTAAGCGATTTTTCGCCGCCGATATGCGTCAAGCCATGAAGCTGGTTCGCGATGAGCTGGGCGCTGAGGCGGCCATCATTGGCAACCGCCGCATCGCCGGTGGCGTCGAGTTGACCGCCGCTCTGGATTACAAGCTGTCTGCGCTGGCGCCACGCGTTCCCAACATGGAACTCGAAGACGAGCTGCGCAAGACCCAGTCGCGCATCGTCTCCGCCCAGGCTGAACTGAACAACCGCAGCGACAGCGATGCCTCGGTCAATCTTCAGTTGTTTTCCGGCAAGTCGATCAGCGCGACCGACACCCACATCGAACCGACACTCGAAGAGCCGCCACGTCCGTTTGCCTACGCACCGGCTCCCGCAGCCGAGCCTGCAGGCGGTCAACGTGCTTTCGAATCGATGCGGTCCGAATTGAACGGCCTGCGCGAGCTTCTGGAAGTCCAACTCGGCTCCCTGGCCTGGACCCAGTTGCAGGGCAGCCGTCCGCAACAGGCCAACCTGTGGCGTCGCCTGCAACGCGTCGGCCTGTCCGGCCCGCTGTCGCGTGACCTGCTGTCGATGATTCCGGACATTGACGAGCCTCGTCAGGCCTGGCGCATGCTGTTGGCCCATCTGGCGCGCATGATTGCCGTGCCGGATGTCGAGCCACTGGAAGAGGGCGGTGTGATTGCCATGGTCGGTCCTGCCGGCATGGGCAAGACCACCACGCTGGCCAAGCTGGCCGCCCGTTATGTACTGAAATACGGCGCGCAGAACATTGCGCTGGTCAGCATGGACAGTTTCCGCATCGGTGCCCAGGAGCAGCTCAAGACACTGGGCCGCATCCTCAACGTGCCGGTGACTCACGTCGATCCCGGTCAGTCGCTGGCACAGGCCCTTGAGCCTCTGCTGCGCAAGCGTGTGGTCCTCATTGATACCGCCGGGCTGCAAGCCAGTGATCCTGCGTTGCGCATGCAACTGGAAAGCCTGGCGGGTCGTGGCATCAAGTCGCGTAACTACCTGGTCCTGGCCACAACCAGCCAGAAGCAGGTACTGACGGCGGCTTATCACAGTTACAAGCGTTGTGGCCTGGCCGGATGCATTTTGACCAAGCTGGATGAAACCGCCAGCCTGGGTGAAGTTCTGAGCCTGGCAATCAGTCACGAATTGCCGGTGGCCTACCTCACGGACGGACCACGGATTCCTGACGATTTGCACATCCCGCGTCGCCACCAGTTGGTGAGTCGCGCGGTCAGCGTGCAAATGCAGGACGAGCCTAGCGAAGAAGCGATGGCTGATATGTTTGCCGACCTCTATCACTCACCTGGCAAAAGGGTAGGTTAAGTGATGGAGACTATTGGAATGTCCCTGCATCGATGGTCTGCCAGGCATTGTTCGTTCGCGAACGTGCAGCCCCCAATGTGGCTTCGGTCTACGCAAGACAAGGTAAAGAAATAACATGGGCAGCATGCATCCCGTACAGGTTATTGCGGTGACTGGCGGCAAAGGTGGCGTCGGTAAGACTAACGTGTCAGTGAACCTCTCACTGGCCCTGGCTGAGCTCGGTCGACGCGTCATGCTTCTTGACGCCGATCTGGGTCTGGCAAATGTCGATGTCCTGCTGGGGCTGACACCCAAACGCACGCTCGCCGATGTCATAGAAGGCCGTTGCGAGTTGCGCGACGTGCTTCTCCAGGGGCCGGGCGGCGTGCGCATCGTGCCTGCCGCTTCCGGCACCCAGAGCATGGTTCATCTGTCGCCTGCCCAGCATGCCGGTCTGATCCAGGCGTTCAGCGAGATTGGCGACAACCTCGATGTGCTGGTGATCGACACGGCAGCCGGCATTGGTGAATCGGTGGTCAGCTTCGTACGCGCCGCGCAGGAAGTCCTGCTGGTGGTCTGCGACGAGCCGACGTCCATCACCGATGCCTACGCACTGATCAAGTTGCTCAACCGCGACTACGGCATGAATCGTTTCAGGGTGCTGGCCAACATGGCCCAGAGCCCTCAGGAAGGCCGCAATCTGTTCGCCAAGCTGACCAAGGTCACGGACCGCTTTCTGGATGTTGCGCTGCAGTATGTCGGGGCTGTGCCCTACGACGAATGCGTGCGCAAGGCCGTTCAGAAACAGCGTGCCGTCTACGAAGCCTTCCCGCGCTCCAAATGCGCGCTGGCATTCAAGGCCATTGCCCAGAAGGTCGACACCTGGCCGTTGCCGGCCAACCCACGGGGTCACCTTGAATTCTTCGTCGAACGACTCGTTCACCAGACCAGTGCGGGGCCTGTCCAATGACAGCGAGCGGCTATCAGATGTACAGCAAGGCTTCCCGGAATTCGCAGTACGAGCTGATCGAGCGTTATGCGCCTCTGGTCAAACGTATCGCCTATCACCTGCTGGCTCGCCTGCCAGCCAGTGTGCAGGTCGAGGACCTGATTCAGGCCGGCATGATCGGTCTGCTCGAAGTCTCGACCAAATACGATTCCACCAAGGGTGCGAGTTTCGAGACCTATGCGGGTATCCGTATTCGTGGCGCCATGCTCGACGAAGTGCGCAAGGGTGACTGGGCGCCTCGCTCGGTCCACCGCAATACGCGCATGGTGAGCGACGCAATTCGCGCAATTGAAGCGAAAACCGGACGTGACGCTAAAGATCACGAGGTTGCTGCCGAACTCCAGTTGAGTCTCGATGATTATTACGGGATTTTGAATGACACCTTGGGCAGCCGCCTCTTCAGTTTCGACGACCTGCTTCAGGACGGCGACCATGAAGGGCTGCACGAGGACGGTGCCAGCGGTTCGCTTGAACCGTCACGGGACCTGGAAGACGAGCGCTTCCAGGCAGCCCTGGCCGATGCGATTGCCAATTTGCCGGAGCGTGAGCGTCTGGTCTTGGCGCTGTACTACGACGAAGAGCTGAACCTCAAGGAAATCGGAGAGGTCCTGGGGGTCAGCGAATCGCGGGTCAGTCAGTTACACAGCCAGTGCGCAGCTCGTTTGCGAGGGCGTTTGGGGGAGTGGCGAGCGCGTTGACAGTCAAGGTGCGGCCTGGTCCGCACATTGGCTTCAAGCCGGCTGTGCAGAGCGTTACGTGGTAACAGGATAGACAAGGCAGGAGCCTGTCGGGCGGTGCCTCGATGGGCTGTTCGTTCAGGTCTGTACCTGTCGTTTTGCCAAGCCCGTCGTCGTTTCGTACAGCCGGGGGTGTGCTGTGCCAGTATTGAGTGAACAGCGTGTTCAGGTGCTGAACGCGTTAAAGACTGCTTGGAGGTCGAATTGGACAAGAACATGAAAATCCTCATCGTTGATGACTTCTCAACGATGAGGCGGATCATCAAGAACCTGTTGCGTGATCTGGGGTTCACCAACACATCGGAAGCGGACGACGGTCTGACCGCGCTGCCGATGCTGCAGAGCGGCGCCTTTGACTTTCTGGTGACGGACTGGAACATGCCTGGCATGTCCGGTATCGATCTGTTGCGCCAGGTCCGTCAGGACGAGCGCCTCAAGAGCCTTCCCGTGCTGATGGTCACCGCTGAAGCCAAGCGTGAGCAGATCATCGAAGCTGCACAGGCCGGGGTGAACGGTTACGTGGTCAAGCCATTCACGGCTCAAGCGCTGAAAGAGAAGATCGAAAAGATCTTTGAACGCGTCAATAGCTGATGCATGCCGCGAGGGCGCTATGGATAACAATGATTCGATGGCCGACTTTGAGTCGACCCTGAAAAGACACGCGCAGGAACTCGTCACCAGCCTTGAAAAAGGTCGTTTCGGCGAAGCTGTGCAACTGATCCATGAGCTCAACCAGACACGCGACCGCGGCCTTTATCAGGAAGTGGGCAAGCTGACTCGTGAGCTGCACAGTGCAATCGTCAACTTCCAGATCGATCCGCACATGCCTCAGGCCGAGGAGGTATCGCAGATCACGGATGCCACCGAGCGTCTGGGTTACGTCGTGCGGCTGACCGAAAATGCGGCCAACCGCACCATGGATCTGGTCGAGGAAAGCACGCCGGTCATGAACGGTCTGAGCGCCGACGCGAAGGCGTTGAGTGAAGACTGGGGGCGCTTCATGCGCCGCGAAATCGGTGCCGAGGAATTTCGCGATCTCGCCAAGCGGGTCGATGGTTTTCTGACGCGTACCGAGAAGGAAACTCACGAGGTTTCCGCGCACCTCAATGACATTCTGCTCGCCCAGGATTACCAGGACCTCACCGGTCAGGTGATCAAGCGTGTCACGCAGTTGGTCACTGAAGTGGAAGGCAATTTGCTCAAACTGGTGCTCATGGCCAGCCATGTCGATCGCTTCGCAGGCATCGAACATGACGAAGAATCCATCCTTGCAGAAAAAGATCCTAAAAAACATCTCGCCAAGGGTGAAGGTCCGCAGATTCATGCCGATAAACGTGAAGACGTCGTATCCGGACAGGATGATGTAGACGATCTGCTATCGAGCCTCGGCTTCTAGGTCTGTTGACGGTTAATTTTAGGGAGCACCCCCATGAGCTTCGGCGCCGATGAAGAAATCCTTCAGGATTTTCTGGTAGAGGCCGGCGAAATTCTGGAGCAGTTGTCAGAGCAATTGGTCGAGCTGGAAAGCCGACCGGATGATGCTGATCTGCTCAATGCAATTTTTCGCGGTTTTCACACTGTAAAAGGGGGCGCCGGCTTCCTCCAGCTCCATGAGCTGGTGGAGTGCTGCCATATCGCCGAAAACGTGTTCGACATCCTTCGCAAGGGTGAGCGGCGCGTTGATTCCGAGCTCATGGACGTGGTCCTGGAAGCACTGGACACCGTCAACAGCATGTTCGGCCAGGTGCGCGAACGTACTGACCTGACGCCTGCGACGCCGGAACTGCTGGCGGCGCTGTCGCGTCTGGCTGAACCACAGTCCAATGATGCGGTTGCCGAGCCTGTAGCTGAGGTGGCCGAAGTGGCTGCTCCGGTTGCCGAGGCTGCTGGCGGTGACGACATCACCGACCACGAATTCGAACAGTTGCTCGACTCGCTGCACGGCTCCAAGCCGATTTCAGCACCTGCTGCAGCCCCGGCCGCTCAGGCCTCGTCGAGCGACGAGATTACCGATCAGGAATTCGAATCCCTGCTCGATCAGTTGCACGGCAAGGGCAAGTTTGCTGTCGATGCTGCTCCAGCGCCGGCCCCTGCGGCCAAGGCTGGCGGCAGCGCACCGGCCAGTGACGAGATCACTGACGACGAGTTCGAAGCATTGCTGGATCAGTTGCATGGCAAAGGGTCGTTCGACGCTGCTGTCGTCGCGCCGGTTGCTGCCGAGGCCGTTGTGGCCAAGGCTCCAGTGACGGCCAAGGCTGCAGCTTCGGATGAGATCACCGATCACGAATTCGAAAGCCTGCTGGACGAGTTGCACGGCAAGGGCAAGTTCGAGCCTGAGGCCATCGCGGCCAAGGCGCCCGCACCTGCTGCGGCCGCTGCCCCGGCTCCTGCTGCCAAGCCCGCTGCGGCGCCTGCACCTGCTGCGAAGGCCGAGGCTGCGCCAGCCAAGGCTGCTGCACCTGCTCCCGCCCGTGCTCCTGCGCCAACGGGCGAAAAGCCGGTCGCGACAGAAGCCGAAACCACGGTGCGCGTCGATACTGCGCGCCTGGACGAGATCATGAACATGGTCGGCGAACTGGTGCTGGTGCGTAACCGACTGGTTCGCCTGGGTCTGAACAGTGGCGACGAAGCCATGTCCAAGGCTGTTTCCAACCTGGACGTGGTAACCGCCGACCTGCAGACCGCGGTGATGAAAACCCGCATGCAGCCGATCAAGAAAGTCTTCGGCCGCTTCCCGCGTCTGGTTCGTGACCTGGCTCGCCAGCTCAAGAAAGAAATCATCCTGGAACTGGTGGGTGAAGAGACCGACCTGGACAAGAACCTTGTCGAGGCGCTGGCCGACCCGCTGGTCCACTTGGTGCGCAACGCGGTCGACCACGGTATCGAAACCCCGGAAGAACGCGAAGCCACCGGCAAGTCCCGCGGCGGCAAGGTGATTCTGGCGGCCGAGCAGGAAGGCGACCATATCCTGTTGTCCATCTCCGATGACGGCAAGGGTATGGACCCCAACGTGCTGCGCTCCATCGCCGTCAAGCGCGGTGTCATGGATAAGGATGCTGCGGACCGTCTCAGCGACACCGACTGCTACAACCTGATCTTTGCACCCGGCTTCTCGACCAAGACCGAGATTTCCGACGTGTCGGGTCGTGGTGTGGGCATGGACGTGGTGAAAACCAAGATTTCCCAGCTCAACGGCTCGATCAACATCTACTCGACCAAGGGTCAGGGTTCGAAGATTGTCATCAAGGTTCCGCTGACGCTTGCGATCATGCCGACCCTGATGGTCATGCTGGGCAATCAGGCCTTTGCCTTCCCGCTGGTCAACGTCAACGAAATCTTCCACCTGGACCTGTCGACCACCAACGTCGTCGATGGTCAGGAAGTGGTGATCGTGCGTGACAAGGCCTTGCCACTGTTCTACCTCAAGCGCTGGCTGGTCAGTTCGGCAGCGCATGAAGAGCAGCGTGAAGGGCACGTGGTGATTCTGTCTGTCGGCACCCAGCGCATCGGCTTCGTCGTCGATCAACTGGTCGGTCAGGAAGAAGTGGTGATCAAACCGCTGGGCAAGATGCTGCAAGGTACGCCGGGCATGTCGGGCGCCACCATCACCGGTGACGGTCGCATTGCCTTGATTCTCGATGTACCGAGCATGCTCAAGCGTTACGCCGCACGGCGTATTTGATTCTGGGGTTGCGGGCAGCTTCGGCTGCCTGCGGCGCCTATTGGAGTGTTTATGGCAGTCAAGGTCCTGGTGGTGGATGATTCCGGTTTCTTCCGCCGCCGCGTTACGGAAATTCTTTCTTCGGACCCCAACATCCAGGTTGTCGGCACGGCAACCAACGGCAAGGAAGCGATCGAACAGGCGCTGGCCCTCAAGCCTGACGTGATCACCATGGACTACGAAATGCCGATGATGGATGGCATAACGGCAGTTCGTCACATCATGCAGCGTATCCCGACCCCGGTCCTGATGTTTTCCTCGCTGACGCACGAAGGTGCACGCGTCACGCTGGATGCGCTGGACGCCGGTGCCGTGGACTTTTTACCCAAGAATTTTGAAGACATCTCGCGCAACCCGCAGAAGGTCAAGCAGCTGCTGTGCGAGAAGATCAACAGCATCTCACGCAGTAACCGTCGTTTGAGCGGCGCGAGTTCCACTTCTGCTGCTCCGGTTTCCTCATCCGCTGCGCCCGCTGCCCGTACCGCTGCGCCGGCACCTGCATCGACCACGCCTGCACGCACGATTGCGCCGCGCACTGCAGCACCTGCGCCGCATGCAGCCCATGCCCAGCCACAGACGCATGCGCCGGCCCATCCGACCACCTCGGGCACGCCGAAGCGCAAGGCCTACAAGCTGGTTGCCATCGGCACGTCGACCGGTGGTCCCGTGGCATTGCAACGTGTGCTGACGCAACTGCCTGCCGGTTTTCCGGCACCGTTGGTGCTCATCCAGCACATGCCTGCTGCGTTCACCAAGGCCTTTGCCGAGCGCCTGGACAAGCTGTGCAAGATCAGCGTCAAGGAGGCCGAGGACGGTGACGTACTGCGTCCGGGCCTCGCCCTGCTGGCACCTGGTGGCAAGCAGATGATGGTCGACAGCCGTGGCACAGTGAAGATTCTGCCCGGTGATGAACGCCTCAACTACAAGCCGTGTGTGGATATCACATTCGGTTCGGCCGCCAAGTCCTATGGCGACAAGGTGCTCTCTGTCGTGCTGACCGGCATGGGGGCTGACGGCCGCGAAGGCGCTCGCCTGCTCAAACAGGCCGGCAGTACAGTCTGGGCGCAGGACGAGGCGAGCTGCGTGATTTATGGCATGCCGATGGCCATCGTCAAGGCCGAGCTGGCGGATGCAATCTATAGCCTGGACGATATCGGTCGTCACCTGGTCGAGGCGTGCCTCTGATGGATGTACTGAGTCTGATCGGTCTGATTCTGGCGTTCGTGGCGATCATCGGCGGCAACTTTCTCGAAGGCGGACACCTCAGTGCGCTGCTCAATGGTCCGGCCGCGCTGATCGTGATCGGCGGTACGCTGGGCGCCTCGCTGTTGCAGGCGCCCATGAGCGCTTTCATGCGCGCCATGAAAATCATTCGCTGGGTGCTGTTTCCGCCGCGTGTCGATCTGCCGGGTGGCGTCGACCGCGTGATCGGCTGGAGCATGACCGCCCGCAAGGAAGGCCTGCTGGGCCTGGAAACGGTTGCCGATGCCGAGCCTGACAGCTATGCCCGCAAAGGCCTGCAATTGCTGGTCGACGGTGCCGAGCCGGAAGCGATTCGCAGTATCCTGGAAGTCGATTTCATCACCCAGGAAACCCGTGACATTCAGGCCGCCAAGGTCTTCGAGAGCATGGGCGGCTATGCGCCGACCGTGGGCATCATCGGTGCGGTCATGGGGTTGATTCACGTGATGGGCAATCTGGCCGATCCGAGTCAGTTGGGCAGCGGCATTGCCGTGGCGTTCGTCGCGACCATCTACGGTGTTGCGACGGCCAACCTTATCCTGCTGCCGGTGGCCAACAAGCTCAAGGCGATTGCCCATCGTCAGGCGCGCTACCGCGAAATGCTGCTCGAAGGTCTGCTGTCCATTGCCGAGGGTGAGAACCCGCGCTCCATCGAACTCAAGCTGCAAGGCTTCATGGAGTAACACCTCATGGCTCGACGTCGTCAGCCCGAAGAACACGAAAATCATGAACGCTGGCTGGTGTCTTACGCCGACTTCATTACGCTGCTGTTTGCCTTCTTCGTGGTGATGTACTCGATCTCGTCGGTCAACGAAGGCAAGTACAAGATTCTGTCGCAGGCGCTGGTCGGCGTGTTCAACGACACCGAGCGCACCATGAAGCCGATCCCCATCGGCGAGCAGCGCCCGGTCTCGGTCAAACCGTCCGAGCCATTGCTCAAGGACAGTGAAGAAACCGACGCCGGTATCGCCTCGTCGGCCAGTGATCCGTTGCAGACCATTGCCCAGGATGTACGTGATGCGTTTGGCGATCTGATCCAGTCCGACCAGATGACCGTGCGCGGCAACGAACTGTGGATCGAGATCGAGCTCAACTCCAGCCTGCTGTTCGGCAGCGGTGATGCGATGCCCAGCGACAAGGCGTTCACGATCATTGAAAAGGTCGCCGGTATCGTCAAGCGCTTCGACAACCCGATCCATGTCGAAGGCTTCACCGATGACCAGCCGATCAGCACTTCGCAGTTTCCGACCAACTGGGAACTGTCGTCGGCACGTTCGGCCAGTATCGTCCGCATGCTGGCCATCGACGGTGTCAATCCGGCGCGTCTGGCATCCGTCGGATACGGCGAGTTCCAGCCAATTGCCCCCAACACCAGCGCTACCGGGCGCGCCAAGAACCGTCGTGTGGTGCTGGTCATCTCCCGTAACCTGGATGTGCGGCGCAGTCTGACCAGCACCGGCACTGCGAATGCGCAGCCGGACGCCGCATTGAAGCGTGCTGGCACACAAACTGCACCGGTGCCAGCAAAGCCGCCGGTACGTGCGAACACTGTCAATTCTCCGTCACCCGCCCCCTAATATCGTATCGGTACGGTCGTTGCTGTACGGAAGGAAAATCATCAATGAGAGTCTGGGCAGTAGCCAACCAGAAAGGTGGAGTCGGAAAGACCACCACGACCATTGCCCTGGCCGGTCTGCTGGCCGATGCGGGCAAGCGCGTCGTCGTGGTCGATCTCGACCCTCACGGCTCCATGACCAGTTATTTCGGGCACAACCCGGACGAACTGGAGCACAGCGCTTTCGATCTGTTTCTGCACAAGGGCGTCGTTCCTGACGGACTTCCGGGGCAACTGCTGTTGCCGACCAGTGACCAGCGTATCTCGCTGATTCCGTCCAGTACGGCATTGGCGACGCTGGAACGACAGTCGCCGGGCCAGAGTGGCCTGGGGCTGGTGATTGCCAAGAGCCTCGCCCAGTTGTGGCAGGATTTTGACTATGCACTGATCGACAGCCCGCCGTTGCTCGGCGTGTTGATGGTCAACGCGCTGGCCGCCAGTCAGCAGCTGGCGATTCCGGTGCAGACCGAATTTCTTGCCGTCAAAGGCCTGGAGCGCATGGTCAACACCCTTACGATGATCAACCGTTCTCGTAAGGTGCCGTTGCCTTACACCATCGTGCCGACGCTGTTCGACCGCCGCACCCAGGCCTCCATGGGCACCCTTAAACTTTTGCGCGACAGCTTTCCCGAGCATGTCTGGCAGGCCTATGTGCCGGTGGACACGCGTTTGCGCGATGCCAGTCGCGCGGGTCTGACGCCGTCGCAGAACGACAGCAAGAGCCGTGGCGTGATTGCGTACCGGGCATTGCTCAAGCATATGCTTGCCGAGCAACTCAATGCTCAGGTGGCCTGACATGCGCGCACATTCTTTCTCTGCTGTCAGCTCAAGTGATGCCTCAATGCGGCCGATAACTCTATCAGGCTGCACTCGCTCCATTTTTTGTTGGGCCCCGGTATGAACCGCCCTGTAGAAGTTGCAACACGACCCAAGCTGGCCCTGCAGTCCTATCTGGATGCGTTGCTTCAGGACGCGACCGAAGAACCGGAGGTTCCAGCCAGCAGCATCGACGAGTTTCAGGCGGCGGTGCTCGAAGAGCAGGCGTTCGATGCGCGCAGGCAGTCGCAGGTAAAGCCGGTCGCAGTGGCTGTAGCCGCCCCTGCAGCCGTAGCGGTGCCTGTTGTCGTTGCGGCGCCGGTGGTGACGCCGGTGCTGGAAGTTGCGCCGGTGATCGTGGCCGAGGCCGTGGTTGAAGTCGAGGTTCCGGTGGTCGAGCTGGTCGAGCCGGTTGCCGAGCTGAGCACCATGGCGCCGCAACGTACGCCCACGCCGCCACCGACCAGCGATGGTCGTCCGGCCTGGGCTGCCGAGCCCTTCGAATGCCTGTTGTTCGATGTGGCGGGGCTGACACTGGCGGTGCCGTTGGTGTGCCTGGGGTCGATTTATCCTTTGGCAGGGCAGGAGCTGACGCCTCTGTTCGGTCAGCCGGACTGGTTTCTCGGGATCCTGCCTTCTCAGGCGGGGAACCTCAAAGTGCTGGATACCGCGCGCTGGATCATGCCCGATCGCTACCGCGACGATTTTCGCCAGGGCTTGCAGTATGTGATTTCGGTTCAAGGGTACGAGTGGGGGTTGGCGGTGCATCAGGTCAGTCGCTCTTTGCGTCTTGATCCGAACGAAATCAAGTGGCGCACACAGCGTGGTCAGCGGCCATGGCTGGCGGGCACAGTGATCGAACACATGTGTGCGTTGCTGGACGTTGCAGAGTTGGCCGAGTTGATAGCCAGTGGCGCGGTCAAGCAGTTGAACAAGTCGAAATAATCATGGGTCGTCGCCAGTCGCGTCGCCCGCAGAGTACACACGTGAGGGGTTAGGGTATGAATAAGTCGTCTGCACAGGGTTCCGAAGATCCTATCTTGCAATGGGTTACGTTCCGCCTGGACAATGAGTCCTATGGCATCAACGTGATGCAGGTCCAGGAAGTGCTGCGCTACACCGAAATCGCTCCGGTACCGGGTGCGCCAAGCTACGTGCTGGGCATCATCAACCTGCGCGGTAATGTCGTGACTGTGATCGACACCCGTCAGCGCTTCGGCCTGGCGCCGGTTGAAGTCAGCGACAACACGCGTATCGTGATCATCGAAGCCGACAAGCAAGTGGTCGGGATTCTGGTCGACAGCGTGGCAGAAGTGGTTTACTTGCGTCAGTCCGAAGTCGAAACCGCACCTAACGTCGGTAACGATGAATCGGCCAAGTTCATTCAGGGCGTCTGCAACAAGAACGGCGAGCTGTTGATTCTGGTCGAGCTGGACAAAATGATGTCCGAAGAAGAGTGGTCCGAGCTGGAGAGCATCTGATTGATTCTAGAGGTTGCAGTCGTCTTTCTGGGCATTCTCTGGGTAGTCACCCTGGGAATGTTCCTGACCCATACCAAGCGTCAGCGCAAGCTCGACGCAGAGCGTGACGAGGCGGCTGCCTTGCGTGATCAGCGTATCAAGGAGTTGGCCCGGCGCGTGGACAACTTCCAGAGCGGCACGGTACGCATGGGTGAGGCTCTGCACGAACTGCGCGCCATCGTTGCGCCGTTGCCCGACAAGCTCACGGCACTGGAACAGCGCGATCCCTCCACGCTGTCCTTTGCCCAGGCAGCGCGTCTGGTCGGCATGGGCGCCAGCATTGACGAGCTGACCCAGTCCTGCGGACTGACTCAGGCAGAAGCGCAACTGATGACCAAGCTTCACGGCAATCCGGCGGGCTGACCGCTGATAAGCCTGGTCCATTCGTGACCAGGCTTTTCCTTCCCTTGACTTTCCTTCCGGCTCGGTCCCGCTCCAGAGTGCCTTACTGTTCGTCCAGCGCGAATTCAGTCAGGCAGAAGGTGGGGATGGCCATGGCTTGCAGACGTTTCGAACCGCCCAGTTCCGGCAGATCGATGATTGCGGCGGCTTCGTGAATCCGAGCACCCATGCGGCGAATCAGGTTGGCCGCCGCGATCAGCGTTCCGCCCGTGGCGATCAGGTCATCGAACATCACGACCGAGTCGCCGTCGCACAGGCTGTCCGCATGGACTTCCAGGTACGCTTCGCCGTATTCGGTCTGGTAACCCTCGGACAGCACGTCGGCCGGCAGCTTGCCCTGTTTGCGAAACAGCACCAGAGGCTTGTTCAACTCGTAGGCCACGACCGATCCGATCAGAAAGCCGCGTGCGTCCA
Organism: Pseudomonas sp. fls2-241-TYG-175; assembly: GCF_030209155.1. Classification (NCBI taxonomy): domain Bacteria; kingdom Pseudomonadati; phylum Pseudomonadota; class Gammaproteobacteria; order Pseudomonadales; family Pseudomonadaceae; genus Pseudomonas; species Pseudomonas sp. fls2-241-TYG-175. The sequence continues at coordinate 87,971 of NZ_JARVSO010000025.1, forward strand.
TGACGCCGATGTGGCTGAAGTCGGCTTCGATGTAGCGCTGCACGAAGCTGTCGATCACCTGGCGAGTGGCCTTGGGCGACTGGAAGAGTGGAGTGATGTCGCGGAAGACGACGCCAGGCTTGGGGAAGTCCACGACCGGGCGTATCAGGGATTTGAAGCTCAATTCATCGAAAATCATCAGAAAGTGATCCGGGGCAAGATTGGCCGACAGTTTAAGCCGACCGGCCCCGGATCGCACGCATCAGCTTTGGAAGGCGCCGCCAGCCAGTGCGCAGAGCTGGATCGGGTCGAGGATATGCACCTCTTTGCCTTCTGCGGTGATCAGCTCGTTTTGCTGAAAACGGGTGAATACCCGGGAAACGGTTTCGACCGCAAGGCCCAGGTAATTGCCGATTTCATTGCGCGACATGCTCAGGCGAAACTGGTTGGCGGAAAAGCCTCGTGCCCGGAAGCGGGCCGACAGATTGACCAGAAAGGTTGCGATGCGCTCGTCGGCGGTCTTTTTCGACAGCAGCAGCATCATTTGCTGATCGTCTCGGATCTCGCGGCTCATAACGCGCATCAGTTGCCGACGCAATTGTGGTAATTGCACCGAAAGCTCATCCAGACGCTCGAACGGGATTTCGCAGACCGATGTGGTTTCCAGTGCCTGCGCGGAAACCGGATACGCCTGGGCGTCCATCCCGGACATGCCGACCAGTTCGCTGGGCAGGTGAAAACCGGTGAGCTGTTCTTCACCGGCGTCACTGATGCTGAAGGTTTTCAATGCACCGGAGCGAACGGCATAGACCGACTCGAAGGTATCGCCCTGACGAAACAGGAACTCGCCTTTTTTCAACGGGCGGCCGCGCTTGACGATCTGGTCAAGCGACTCCATGTCTTCGAGGTTCAGCGAGAGGGGCAGGCAGAGCGGGGCGAGACTGCAATCCTTGCAATGAGCCTGGGTTGAAGCACGTGACTTGGCGGGCTCGGACATCACTTATTCCTTGTGGGAAAACACACATAAGACGTAAGGGTAACTCACCCAATGCAAGTAGGGCCAGTCTGCGAGTGCTCCCAGGTATCAAGGTTCGTCCCGGTCGGCCGATAGCGGTGTACTCATTCAATGACAGCGGGATGTGCCACCATGACCCTGACCACTTCGCCCGTAGGCGCCATTACACTGGCCGTCGCCACGCCAGCGGTGACTTCCCGTTCGCCTCAGGAGGTCAAGGTCGACGCCGCGCCTGCTACGTCAGAGGGGGTGAAAGTCGACCTGTCGGCTGCAGGAAAGGCAGCAGCCTCGTCGTCTTCCAGGGATGCGGACATCGAGCAGAGTGGTTTGCCGGCGTCGGTTCAGAAGCTGCTGAAAGCCATTCGCGAACTGCAACGACAGATCGCCGAGCTGACCTTGCAGATCCAGCAGGCGCTCAAGGATCCCAGCCTCACTGACGAGGAGCGCAAGAGCAAGGCGGCGGGTCTGCAGGCAGTGATGAGCATGCTACAGGCGCAGATCAGTACGTCCAGCGATGACCTTTCCACGCTGATGAACAGGCTCAAATCCAGCAATGACGACAAGGTCAAGGCCGGCATGCTGATCATGGCCAAAATGTAAGACGTATGGCTGGCCTAGATCACCTTTGAAAATGCCGGGACAGGTACGTATCAAACACCTTGCACACCGCGCGCACCAGCAGCCGTCCCGCAGGCAGCACGTCGAGTGTGTCGCGTCCCAGAGCGATCAATCCGTCTTCGGCCATGACGTCGAGTTGCGGCCAGATATCACTGAAGTAACGCTTGAAATCGATTGCCAGAGCCTGCCCGGTTTTTACGAAATTCAGGTGGAAATGGCAGATCAATTGTTGAATCACTGCGCGTCTGATCCGGTCATCGTCGTTGCAGAACAGCCCCCGTCTGGTCGCCAGTTGATCGCTCGCCAGCAGGGTCTGGTAGTCGTTCAGATCGCTGCTGTTCTGGCTGTAAAGATTGCCCACCTGGCTGATTGCCGAAACCCCCAGCCCGAGCAGATCGCAGTGCCCGTGGGTGGTGTAACCCTGAAAGTTGCGATGCAGCGTCCGGTCTTCCTGCGCGATAGCCAAGTCGTCGTCAGGCAGGGCGAAGTGGTCCATGCCGATGTAGCGATAACCCGCCTGAGTCAGTTGCGAAACCGTGCGCTCCAGCATCGACAACCTGGTTTCAGGGCAGGGCAGATCGGCGCTTTCGATACGCCGCTGTGGCATGAAACGCTCGGGCAGATGCGCGTAGTTGAACACTGACAGGCGATCCGGCTGCAGCCTGATGACCTCGTCAACCGTACAGGCAAAGCTGTCGAGGGTCTGTTTGGGCAGGCCGTAGATCAGGTCGATATTGACCGAGCGAAACTGCAGCGTTCGTGCGGCCTCGACCAGTGTCCGGGTTTCCTCCAGGCTTTGCAGGCGATTGATTGCACGCTGTACCGCAGGTTCCAGGTCCTGCACGCCCAGGCTGATGCGGTTGAAGCCCAGTTCACGCAGCAGGCCCATCGTCGCCCAGTCGGCTTCACGCGGATCGATCTCGATGCCGTAGTCTCCCGAGTCGTCCTGCAACAGATTGAAGTGCGCACGCAGGTGCGCCATGAGTTGCCGCAGTTGATCATGGCTGAGAAACGTCGGCGTCCCACCGCCCAGATGCAGCTGCTCGACGATCTGACCGGGGTCGAGATGGCAGGCGAGCATCTCTATTTCATGCATCAGGCGTTGCAGATAAGCCTGTGACCGACCGCGATCCTTGGTGATGACCTTGTTGCAGGCGCAGTAGTAACAAACGTTGGCGCAGAACGGGATGTGCACATACAGCGACAGCGGCCGTAACGCCTTGCGACTGTCACGCAGCGCGTGCAACAGGTCGAAAGCGCCGACATCGGTTCTGAATTGCACGGCCGTTGGATACGAGGTGTAACGCGGGCCTGTGAGGTCGTAGCGACGGATCAGGTCTGAATCCCAACGAATGACGTCCAGCATGCGCATGTTTCCCGGATGGGGTGATGAGCGCCGGAGCATACGAGGGGCGTGTTTATCGGGTGTTGATGTGGGTCAACCGGGCTGACAGCGAGCAGGCTCGATCACTCAATGGCCCATCAACCAGTGCTGATGAGGTCCCGGCAATGTCCAGAGTCCGAAGAGGATCACCAGCACGCCACCTGTGGTGCGGACGCTGCGTCTGCGCAGCAGTGCGGTGGTGCGTTCGGCGGCCAGGCCGGTGGCAAGCAGCACGGGCCAGGTGCCCAGACCGAACGCCAGCATCAGCAAGGCGCTGTCGATGGCATTGCCCTGACTGGCAGCCCAGAGCAGGGTGCTGTAGACCAGTCCGCAGGGCAGCCAGCCCCACAGTGCTCCGAGCAACAGGGCGCGGGGGATGCTTGAAATCGGCAGCAGGCGCGTGGCGAAGGGTTGCAGGTAGCGCCAGAGGCCTCGGCCCAGGCGCTCGATGCGGGTCAGGCCGCTCCACCACCCGGCGAGGTACAGGCCCATGGCGATCAGCAGAAGCGCTGCCACAACACGCAGGGTCGTCGCGCCCGGGCTGTTCGCCACGGCCCAGCCGACCAGTCCGCTGAAGAAACCGGCAATCGCGTAGCTGACGATGCGGCCCAGATTGTAAGCCATCAATAGCTGCATGCGGCGTGCACGTTGTTCTCGGGGAATGGCCAGGGTCAATGCGCCCATCAATCCGCCACACATGCCCAGACAATGGCCGCCGCCCAGCAGCCCCAGCACGAGCGCGGAAAACAGCAGCGGAATGAGGTCAAGCATGAGGCGCGTCAGGCATCAGGTTTTCCTGCACGGTTTGGCGTTTCGGGATCGGAGGTGCTGCGTTGCGCCGCGGCCTGATGATCGGGGTCCTGATCGTCGAACAGGATGCTGTGGGCCGGACCGTCCATGTCGTCGTACTGACCACTGTCCACCGCCCAGAAAAAGATGTAGATCGCGACCGCCACCAGCACCAGCGCGGCGGGAATCATGATGTAGAGCGCGGGCATGAAACCTCCGGGACGAATGGCGGTGCTGACGGCGGCATGCGTGTCAGGCGCAGGGCGTTGAGCACCACGATCAATGAACTTGCAGACATACCGATGGCAGCCCAGACCGGTGTGATCCAGCCCAGCGCCGCGAACGGCAGCATCAGGCCATTGTACAAGCCTGCCCACAGCAGGTTTTCGACAATCACCCGGCGAGTACGTCGCGCCAGCCCAAAGGCGTCGATCAGGCTGTGCAGGCGGTTGGACAGCAGCACCGCGTCAGCTCCGGTCCTGGTCAGGTCGGTGGCCGAGCCCATCGCCACGCTGATGGTGGCTGCGGCCATGGCCGGTACATCATTCACGCCGTCGCCGATCATCAGCACCGTATGTCCTTGCGCCTGCAACTGCTGCAGCACGGCCAGCTTGTCGTCAGGTCGCAGACCGCCGCGCGCATCATCGATGCCCAGCGTGGCTGCCACTGTCTGCACCATCGGCGAACTGTCCCCCGACAACAGCAGGGTTTTCCAGCCGCGAGCCTGGCAGGCCTGGAGCAGTTCAACGGCATCATCGCGCAGCCGGTCATCAAGGCCGAACCACGCCAGCGGGCCGTCGGTGTCGCCGAGCAGCAGCCATTGGCCGGCTTCGTCGGGCATCTGCAGGACGCGGGTATCGCTTAACGCGCAGACGAATTCAGGCTGACCGATGCGCAGGCGACGATTATCCATACTGCCTTCCAGGCCGAGTCCAGGCGTGTTCATGACCTGCCCGGCTTCCTTAGGTGCGCGGCCAAATGCGCGGGCGATGGGGTGTTCGGACCGGCTTTCCAGCGCGGCAGCCAACTCCAGGCACGTGTCTGCATCCAGCGTTGCCAATGGACGGACAGCCCGCACTGTCAGGCGACCCTCGGTGAGGGTTCCGGTCTTGTCGAAGATGATGGTGTCGATTGTGTTCAGGCCTTCCAGCACATGACCACGTGTCACCAACAGGCCGAGTTTATGCAGCGTGCCGGTCGCAGCGGTCAGTGCGGTGGGCGTTGCCAGCGACAGGGCGCACGGGCAGGTGGCGACCAGCATCGCCAGAACGATCCACAGGGCGCGGGATGGATCGAGTTGCCACCAGACGATGCCGATCACCGCAGCGGCAATCAGTGAAATCAGCAGAAATGTCTGCGCGGCACGATCCGCCATTCCCGCCAGCCGAGGCTTGTCCGCCTGGGCGCGCTCCAGCAGACGAACAATGGCGGACAGTTGCGTGTCATGACCCAGCGCAAGCACCTGTATCTTCAGGGCGTTTTCGACATTGAGCGTGCCCGCCGTGACGCCGTCACCGACGGTTCTCATCCGAGGCAGGTATTCGCCGGTCAGTAATGACTCATCGACATTGGATTGACCTTCGAGAATCCTGCCATCCACCGGAATCACTGCGCCGGGCTGCACCAGCACCTGATCGTCGATGCGCAGTTCGCTGAGCAGAATGCGTTCGGTCTGGCCGCTGGGGTTCATGCGCAGGCACGAGGCAGGTAGCACATTGACCAGTTGTGCCGTCGCCACTGCCGTGCGTTCGCGCGCCCGGCGTTCCAGATAGCGTCCCGCCAGCAGAAACAGCGCGAACATGCCGACGGCATCGACGTACAGCTCTCCTGTCCCGCTGATGGCGGTCCAGAACCCTGCGACGTAGGCCGTACCAATGGCCAGTGACACCGACACATCCATGGTCAGGTGGCGGCTGCGCAAATCGCGTAATGCGCCGCGAAAGAACGGCGCGCAGCTGTAGAACACGATGGGCGTGGTCAGAAACAGCGCGACCCAGCGCAGGATGGTATGCATCGACGGGCTGAGGTCCAGATTGAATTCCGGCCAGGTCGCCATGGTTGCCATCATTGCCTGAAACCACAGCAGACCGGCGACGCCCAGTTGCCGCAGTGCAAGCCGGTTCTCGCTTGCCAGCCGTTCGGCAGCGCGATCGGCCTGCCAGGGATGGGCGACGTAACCGATGTTGCGCAGCGTGTTCAACAGCTGGCTGAACGCAACCTTATCGCTGATCCAGCGCACCTGCAGTCGATGGTTCGACAGGTTCAGTCGCGCCTCGACCACACCCGGCAGCTTGCCGAGCCGTTGCTCGATCAGCCAGCCACAGGCCGCACAACTGATGCCCTCGATGAGCAGGGTGGTTTCCGAGACATCGGCGTCATGACGTACGAAAGGCGCCTGCACATCCGGGCGGTCGTACAGCGCCAACTCATCGAGCACACGTGTTGGCAGGCTTTCCGGATTGGCGGAGGTTTCGCTGCGATGGGCATAATAGTGTTCCAGACCGCCCGCGACGATAGCCTCGACCACTGCCTGACATCCTGGACAGCACAGCTCACGGGTTTCACCGAGCACGACGGCGGTGAAGCGGCTGCCTGCCGGAACGGGCAGGGCGCAGTGATAGCAGAGCAGGGGCGCGTTCACGTCAGTCCTTGCGGCCTTGAGCCGCCTGCAGCGGCTCGTCGCCCAGCGTCAGTGTGCGGTCATGGCCCAGCCATTCCTCCTCGAACAGACGCCAGGTCTGGCCGCCTTCGCTGCCCAGCAGTTCGACGAAGCGACGGCCTTCGACCCGGTCCTGAAGTTGCCCGACATAGCGACCTGCCTGCGAAGGGCTGCGGGTCAGAAATACACGGCGATCCCTGTCCGGCTGAGTGGGTGATATCAGGTTCAATTCAAGCCGTTCGGGATTGCTGTTGCCGCTCAGGCGCAGTTCGGCTTCGCCGGTCACGTCGTCCAGATGGAAGCTGGCGCGCAGCTTGAGGGTCTGGGCGAGCATCTCGCGATTGATTGAGCGATTGATGCCTTTGCCCGCTTCGTAATAGTTGTCGGTGACCAGATTGTCCGGGTGATTGATGGCGATGCCCGCCATGGTCAGGCTGAGCACGACCGAGCCACCCAGCATGGCAATGATGATCCAGGGCCAGAGGTGCCTGTACCAAGGGCTTGCAGCGGTTGCGGCGGGCATGGCGATGCTCTTAGCGGATGGACGGGCCGATGAACCGGCTTCTGGTTTCGAGGCGAATCTCGTCGTCATGCACATCCCTGAGGATGAACGTGATGTCCTGCGTGCTCGTTGGCAGAGCCTCTGCAGCGCTGGACAGCTGCACAGGCGTGCTGAGAATCTCGCCTGCTTCGACCGTTATTTCACGACGCCCCTGCCATTCCAGATCAGGCAGCCCATGGGCTTCCAATGCATAGGTATGGGCGACCTGATCCTTGTTCATGACCTTGAGGCTGTAGACGTTTTCGATCCGCCCCTCAGCGTTTTCCCGGTACAGCATGCGGTCCTTGCTGACATCCAGCCCTACCAGAGAGCGGGTCAGGAAGGCGCTGGTCAGCAACCCGATCATCAGCAGCAACACCAGCGCATAGCCGATCAGACGCGGGCGCAGTGTACGCGTTGTGTGCCCTGACAATCTGTTCTCGGTGGTGTAGCTGATCAGCCCGCGCGGGTAGGCCATTCTGTCCATGACCGTGTTGCAGGCATCGATACAGGCTGCGCAGCCGATACACTCGACCTGCAAGCCGTCGCGAATGTCGATGCCGGTCGGGCAGACCTGCACGCACATCGTGCAGTCGATGCAATCACCCAGACCTTGCGCCTGATGATCAGCCTCTTTTTTCCTTGCCCCACGTGGTTCACCGCGTTGCGGGTCGTAGGAGACGATCAGGGTGTCTTTGTCGAACATCACGCTCTGGAATCGCGCGTAGGGGCACATGTAAATGCACACCTGTTCGCGCAGCCAGCCCGCGTTGGCGTAGGTCGCCAGGGTGAAGAACCCGACCCAGAAATACGCCCAGCCATCGGCCTGCCCGGTGAACAGGTCCGTGATCAGTTGGCGGATCGGTGAAAAATAGCCGACGAAGGTCAGGCCGGTAACAAAACTGATCAGCAACCACAGGCTGTGTTTGGCCAGCTTGCGCGCCAGTTTTCCAATGGACATCGGTGAGCTGTCGAGTCTGATGCGCTGGTTGCGGTCGCCTTCGGTGAGTTTTTCGCACCACATGAAGATCCAGGTCCAGACGCTTTGCGGGCAGGTATAACCGCACCACACGCGTCCTGCGTAAACCGTCACGAAGAACAGGCCGAACGCCGCAACGATCAACAGACCTGAAAGCAGGATGAAATCCTGTGGCCAGAAGGTTGCGCCGAAAATGTAGAACCGGCGCTCAGGCAGGTCCCACCAGATGGCCTGATGACCGTCGCGATTGAGCCAGACCGCGCCGAAGTAGATCAGCAGCAACACCACGCCGGTGGTCATGCGCAGGTTGCGATAGACACCCTTGAACGCACGGGTATAGATGTTTTTCCGCGAGGCGTACAGGTCGACGAACGCGTCTTCGCTCCCGGTCGGTGGTGTGATGTTGTGTAGCGGGATCCGCTCACTCATGGCGCGGTCCTGCGGCGAGGGTATTCATCGGGCCGCTGTCGAGTCGCTTGCAGGCTCCTCGTTCAACTGGCTGATCCACGGATTCAACAGTGCGACATTGCAGGGCTGGAAATCCGCCGTGTTGCGCGTGACCACGGTCATGCCGTGAACCAGTGCGGTGGCCGCAATCAAGGCATCGCATTCGCTGCGTGGGGCGGGAATATGAAGGTGTGCGCACCGTTTGGCAACGGTAGTGTCGACCGCCAGAATGCGCCCGGCGAAAGCTTTCAGAACGTGATGTTCCAACCAGGTTCTGAGCGCTGCGCCCTGAATCGGATCACGTCGTTCGACACGCAGGACGCCTGTTTCCAGCTCAAGAAGGGTGATGGATGAAATGAACAGGCTGGACGCCATGTGTGACCGGGACCATCTGAGCACGTTGGCGTCCGGGCTGCGTTTTCTGAGTTCGGAGACGACGTTGGTGTCGAGCAGAAACATCAGGAGAGGTCCACCGGACGGGGTGTGATAGAAGCCCGTTGTGGTTCGAATTCAATGTCTCCAGGCATCGCGAGCAGGTCGGCAATGCTGACCGCGCTGCCTGTCAGCTTCAGATAATCTTCGATTGAAAGCAGAACATGGGCTGGGCGGCCCCGGTCGGTGATGATGACCGGACCTTCTTTGGCAGCCTTTTTGGCGCCGCTGGTGTCCTGATTGAATTCCCGGCTCGAGAGGGTAGTTGTCATGGGCGACCTCCTTGGAACAGACAGTGCAAAGAAACGAAGTCTAGCCATGTAGAAATGTAACTACAAGCCTGGGGTCTTTTCAGAATGAGCCGCGATACTGTCTATAGACGGCCGCTGCGTGGCCATGCTGCTGGATCACTCTGCTTGAGCCGGCTTTTCCCGACGCGACAGGCTGTACACGTACGCCGCCAATATATGCACCCGGTCATCACCCTGAGTCGCCTGTTGCGCGGGCATCTGTCCCTGACGACCATAACGGATCGTCTGTTGAAGCTGAGCAAAGCCCGATCCGTAAATGAAGCCCGCTGGATGAGTCAAATCCGGCGCACCGAGAATCGCCAGACCTTTGCCTTCGGCACCGTGGCAGGCGATGCAACTGGTTGCGTAGATCTTCTGCCCGGCAACCGGGTCGGCCTTCGCGCCTTCGGGCAGGTTTCGACCGTCCATGAGCGTCATGACGTAAGCCGAAACGTCACGCACGCCTTGCTCACCCAGCACTTCGCCCCAGGCGGGCATGACCGCACGACGGCCGTTCAGGATTGAGGTTTTGATCGACTGCGGGTCGCCGCCCCAGCGCCAGTTGTCGTCCGTCAGGTTCGGAAAACCATAGGCCCCCTTGGCGTCCGAACCGTGGCAGACCGAGCAATTGGACGCAAACAGCCGCGCGCCCATGCCCAGCGCTTTTTGATCCTTGGCGACTTCCTCGATGGGCATCGCGGCATATTTTGCAAACAGCGGGCCGTACTGGGCTTCGGCACGCGCCACTTCCTTTTCCCATTCGTGAACGCCAGTCCAGCCTTGCTTGCCGTCGGCAAATTGCAGTTGTTTGTCCTTGTTCAGATAGGTGTAGCCAGGCAGCAGGCCTTGCCAGTTGCCCAGGCCCGGATACAGCACCAGATAGCCCACGGCAAACACGATGGTGCCGATGAACAGCTTGAACCACCAGTTGGGCAGAGGGTTGTCGTATTCCTCGATGCCGTCAAAGGAGTGACCCATGGTTTCGTCGGTCTGATCCTTGCGCTCGCCCTTGCGGGTCGCCATCAGCAGCCAGACCAGAGCGACCAGCGTGCCCAGCGTCAGGACCGAGACATACAGGCTCCAGAACGTACTCATGGCGCATCGCTCCGGGACGTTGTGGGCCGCGTGACCTTGCTGATGGCTTCAGGATCATCGGCGAACGGCAGCAGGGTTGCGTCATCGAACTCGGCCTTGCGCTTCGGGCTGAACACCCACAGCGTCAGGCCGATGAACGCCACCATCACCACCAGCGTGCCAAGGCCTCGAATCATTCCGATGTCCATCATGTTCACCGTTTGCTCTTGATGAGGGTGCCGAGGCCTTGCAGGTACGCGACCAGCGCGTCCATCTCGGTCTTGCCTTGCACGGCCGCCGCAGCACCGGCGATATCGGCATCGGTGTAAGGCGTGCCCAGCGTGCGCAGCACTTCGAGCTTTTTCGTGGTGTCCTTGCCGTCGAGGACCTTTTCGACCAGAAACGGGTAGGCAGGCATTTTCGATTCAGGTACCACGTCGCGCGGGTTGTACAGGTGCGCGCGGTGCCAGTCGTCCGAGTAGCGACCGCCGACTCTTGCCAGATCCGGCCCGGTGCGTTTCGAGCCCCACAGGAACGGGTGATCCCAGACGCTTTCGCCTGCGACCGAATAATGACCGTAACGCTCGGTTTCAGCCCGGAAAGGGCGAATCATCTGCGAATGGCAACCCACACAGCCGTTGGCGATATAGACGTCGCGGCCTTCCACCTCCAGCGCCGTGCGCGGCTTCATGCCCTCGATGGGTTGATTGGTCACGTCCTGAAAGAACAGCGGCACGATCTGCGTCAGGCCACCGATGCTGACGGCAATGACCATGAACAAGGCCAGCAGACCGATGTTCTTTTCCAGCACTTCATGCTTCATCAGTGCGCCCCCACGACGGTGATACGGGCCGCTGCCGCTGCTTCTTCAGGGCTGGAAGCGCGCACCGTGCGCCATACGTTCCACGCCATCAACAACATGCCACTGGTGAAAATCGCACCGCCGATAAACCGCACCACGTAGCCGGGATGGCTGGCCTGCATGGCTTCAACGAAGGAGTAGGTGAGCGTGCCGTCGGTGTTGATTGCGCGCCACATCAGGCCTTGCGTGATGCCGTTGACCCACATCGAGGTGATGTACAACACGGTGCCGATGGTTGCCAGCCAGAAATGTGCATTGATCAGGCCGATGCTGTGCATCTGCGGGCGGCCGAACACCCTGGGGATCATGTGGTAGGTTGCGCCGATGGTGATCATTGCCACCCAGCCCAGTGCGCCGGAGTGCACATGGCCGATGGTCCAGTCGGTGTAGTGCGACAGCGAGTTGACCGTCTTGATCGCCATCATCGGCCCTTCGAACGTCGACATGCCGTAGAACGCCAGCGAGACCACCAGAAAGCGCAGGATCGGATCGGTGCGCAACTTATGCCAGGCCCCGGACAGGGTCATCATGCCGTTGATCATGCCGCCCCAGCTCGGCGCCAGCAGGATGATCGACATGACCATGCCTAGCGACTGTGCCCAGTCGGGCAAGGCGGTGTAATGCAGGTGGTGCGGGCCGGCCCAGATGTACAGCGTGATCAATGCCCAGAAATGCACGATGGACAGGCGATACGAGTAGATCGGGCGTTCGGCCTGCTTGGGCACGAAGTAGTACATCATCCCGAGAAAGCCTGTGGTCAGGAAAAAGCCCACAGCGTTGTGCCCGTACCACCATTGGATCATCGCATCGGTAGCGCCCGCGTAGGCCGAATAGGATTTGAACAGGCTGACCGGCAGGGCAATGTGATTGACCACGTGCAACATGCCGGTCACCACGATGAATGCGCCGTAGAACCAGTTGGCGACGTAGATATGCCGGGTCTTGCGTCGCATGATGGTGCCGAAGAACACCGCACCATAGGCGATCCACACAATGGCCAGCAGGATTGCGATGGGCCACTCCAGTTCTGCGTACTCCTTGGTGGTGGTGTAGCCCATCGGTAGCGAGACGATGGCGCTGACGATAACGGCCTGCCAGCCCCAGAAGGTAAAGGCCGCAAGCCGATCTGAGATCAGCCGGGTTTGGCAGGTGCGCTGGACCACGTAATAGGATGTGCCGAACAGCGCGCAGCCGCCGAAGGCAAAGATCACCAGATTGGTGTGCAGCGGACGCAAGCGACCGAACGTTGTCCACTCCAGACCGAAGTTCAGCTCGGGCCAGACCAGTTGCGAGGCAATGAAAACACCCAGTGCCATGCCGACAATGCCCCAGACCACGGTCATGATGGCGAACTGGCGAACCACGGTGTAGTTGTAAGCCGTCGGGCTGATTGCTGCGCTCATTTACAGACTTCCAGAATTCAGATTTTTGCGAGGCATAAGTGGGCTCTGGCGAGGCGCGACATCGCCGGAACACACCGAAAAGGCGGGGCAAGTGGAGATCGGCAAAGCGCTCTGGCACAAGGTGTCTGCGACAGGTCTCTGGTCGGCAAGCTTAACTTTGAAAGGCACACGTGGGAAGCCGACGCACTCATCTGGCGTGGCATCGAGGTGCGGTTGCCGATCGGTCACGGGTATAGTCCGTTTTTTGACTTATACCTCATAGAAGAGAAGTACCCATGAGTACCGGGACACAGGTCGAACATCAGTGCACGCGTCTGGCGCAGGATAACGGCTGGCTATGGACGGCAGGTCAGCGCGAGGCCGGGCAGGAGCCTGTCACGCTGTTGCTGGCGCATGGTGCCGGTGCGCCGATGGACAGCGATTTCATGAACAGCATCGCGGGGTTTCTTGGCAGGCAAGGTGTGGATGTCATGCGCTTCGAGTTCCCGTATATGGCCCAGCGACGCCAGGGTGGGAGCAAGCGTCCGCCCAATCAGCAAGGCCAACTGCTCGACTGTTGGCGTGAGGTTTATGCACAGCTGCGACCCTGTGTCACGGGACGGCTGGCGATTGGGGGCAAATCCATGGGGGGCAGGATGGCGAGCCTGATTGCCGACGAATTGAGCGTCGATGCGCTGGTGTGTCTGGGCTATCCCTTCTATGCGGTGGGCAAGCCGGAAAAACCGCGGACTGCACACCTGGCTGATCTGCGTACGCGGACGCTGATCGTGCAGGGCGAGCGTGATGCGCTGGGTAATCGCGAGGCGGTCGAGCAATACGTGCTGTCAGGCACGATACGCCTGCACTGGCTGCCGACGGCCAATCATGACCTCAAGCCGTTGAAGGCTGCAGGCGTCACTCATGATCAATGCCTGATGGATTCGGCAGAGAACATTGCCGTATTTCTTCGCGAATGAGTCATTTGCACAGCACTTCGAAGGCACCCTCGGTGACCTCGAATGCCACAGCCGACATGCTGAAACTGAATTCGCCTCTCAAACGCATCGTGCGCGGGTTGGCTTCGATCAGTTTCAGTACACCTGCCTGAAAATGCCCCGAGTGGTAGATCACGCTCTGCCAATGGGGCGTTTCGTTATAGATGACCTTGATTCGGTCGTGGCCGATCAGGTTGTGCGTTCCGGGACGCAGGTCATGATCGAAGAAAAGTCCGATGCTGGTGCGTTTGTTGCCGACCTTGCCGTCGGCAATCACTTTCCAGATCCAGTGATCAGGCGCGTGGGACAGTTCCGGGCGCTGCGTCAGTCGCCCCAGCAGTGAGGTCAGGACGAAAGGTTTCTGGTTGACGCGGGCGTCAAAAGTGCCTTCGCTGGAAGGAGGGCGGACAAAGCGGCGAGTGGGCGTGGCAGTGTGGCGCATGGTCGGGCTCTTGAAGCGGGAGGGCTGTACGCCTGATGTGCATACATGAAAGAGGGCGCTACGTTGTTCACGTAACGCCCTGGCTAACGCTTCAGCAATCGCTTAGCGAATGGCGACGCCAAGACTGGCATTGTGGTGCAGCAATTTGAAGTCTGCGCCTGTGACCAGATTTTTCACGTAGTACCATTTCCAGCCCACAAGGTTTACCGCCGCGACGGTCGACGACCAGTAGTTGCCTTTGCCTAGCGGCCAGCGGTTGCCGTAGGTGGCGTAGATTTCCTTCAACTCGTTGATCGACGGAATTCTGCCGCCCTTGGCCGAGGCTGCGCTGCTCATCTGCGACAGACTGCCGCTGCCCAGCCCCAGGCAATGAATGACCTTGGTGACGGTCACTTGATAACGCTTGCTGGCCCCTGACGCATCGGTGACCGAAATGGTTGCCGTGCCGTTGCCGCGCACGGTGGTCAGACCATTACCGTCCACTTTTGCCACCAGCGGATTGCTCGACGTGTAATGGTAAGGAGCCTGACCACCCGAAGCCTGTCGCCTGACGCTGGTGCCAGCGGGAAGCGAAGGCAGCAGATCCGGCACGCTCGGAATCAGATAAACCTTGCCCGCCAGCGTGACGGGCGAGGTATCGAACACCAGCTCCTTTTCCACCGTGAGCCACAATGGGACTGAACCCTTGGAAACGCTGTCACGTGTCACGGTATAGGTGACACTGACAGAGTTACCTTGCGAAGCGATGATCCATGCCTTGGGTACGTTGAACAGCAGCTCATTGCCCGTCGCAGGTTTGGCCGGCGTGTCATGACTGGAAAGACCGCGCCAGTTGAGCACCACACTGTCCTCGCCGCTCATGCCCGGGTAACTCACCCGCACCGTCGCCCCGGATTCAGGAATCAACGACGGCTTGACCACGCCATCGTGACCGACCGTGTCCATGCGCGGTGCGGGAAGCTTCGTCAGGCCGGCGAGAACCTTCAAGGTCAGCGTCGCGGACGTCTGCACCAGGCCATTGGCGCGGTTGACGGTATAAACCACTTCAACGTTCTGGCCGGCATTGGCGACCACCAGCGCAGGGGCGAAGACGGTTTCCAGCGGCTGACCAGCCTCGCTGTCGATGAGGGTTTTTTCCTTCGTGTCGCTGCCTTTCGGACCTTTCCACTGAACCGTGACTCGATCACCGGCCTTGAAGCTTGCGCTGGCGTCGATGACAACGGTTGCACCATTCGGGGCGTTGGTTGGGTCGAGGGTGTCGCCGTTGGCTTGTTTTACGGTGGGGGTGGGCGTCGCAGGGACGATCATCTCTCGAACGTTGATCAACAGCTTGTTCGACAGGGCGACCCTGGTACCTCGCTGCACTTCGTACCATGCCTCTACTGTTCTGCCGATGCTGGCGTCCACGTAGCGTTTGGGAACCCGGAAGACAGCCTCGCGATTGATCATGCCGCTATTGATCACGGTATAGGTGCTGTACGTTCCGCCGACAGCACTCGAGTCCCAGTGCGCGGTGACTTTGTCGCCTTCTGCCATTCCCTGATAGGGCATTACACGCAGCAACGCTTCAAGCACAATATCGGCCGGATCGAGAAACCCGTCGGCGTCGACCTTATCAACAACCGGTGCTGGCAATGGTGTGGTGTTATCGATGTCTACCAACAGTTGCAGCACAGGCGATTTGAAGAATGCTTTTGTGTAGGTCTTGACGGTGTAATAGACCTCCAGCGAACCACCGGCCAATGCACTGACCTTGTCGTCCGGAATCAGAAATTCGAGCGTTTTTTCGACATCATCCTGATTGAGGTTTTTGACCTCGTCATGCATTACGGTTTCGCCACCTGGCGTGCGCCCCATCAGCACGAGCGTGACGTCGTTACCGTCCGCCATGAAGTGATAGGGTGGCACTTCGGCGATGACGTTGCGCTGCTTGGGGTCAAGCAATCCATTGACTGCCGCAGGCACACGCGGCGGCTCAAGCTGTTGAGCTTCGCCGAGGATCGTCAGAGGCAGGCTTTTGGAGCGCAGCACATCACCCGATGCCTTGGTGACGTTGTACTTGAGGCGGGCACGGCCCTGTGCGATGGGCTGAAACTGGTCGTTGGCAATCAGGAACTCGACAAAACTGCCAGGTACCTGCACCACTTTGGAAGCGGAATACGGTTCCAGAGCAATGCCTTCTGCAGTACTGCGCTCCACGATGAACTCAATGGTGTCGCCAATGACGATGTTCGCGTTGGAAAGCACCAGTGCCTGCACATCACCGCCGCCCAGTTTGTCCAGATCCAGCTCCATGTTGGGAGCTTGCGGAGCAATTGGGGCAGGCAGGCTAGAGAGGCCGATTTCTACCTCTGTGTAGGTCGGCAGTGAGAAGCGCGACCAGTTATTGACGACATCCCGAATCTCGTAGCGCACGACGATGTTTTCAGAGTCGCCTGCTTCAATAATGACTTCGTCACCCATGTCGACGACAACCGGTTTGCCGAGCTGAGCGTCGGTCAAGGGTGGGCATTCAACTTCAACACCGTGCCAGTAGACGGCAATCACATCACCTGCGGTCATGTTCTCGTAAGGCTGAACGGTGACCGATACGTTCTCCGGCGTAGTAATGATGCCTGTCGGGCTGATTACTGGAAGTTGCAGCTTTTCGTTTTCGTACGGCGTAGCGGGATCGGGGTCACGGCCGCCGGGCAGGTCCAGTTTTACGATCACCTTTTGGATGGGGGAGTGTTCCTGAATTTCCGAAGGAAAGCGCGTGTAGGTGTACCTGACATCGGTGAGTCCAGACTTGATCCAGCGGGTGTTTACATAAAGTGAAAACAGACCATTGGTGTTGGCCGCGTCGGGAGAGTGAGTGTAACTATCGATGATATCGTCATTGGCTCCCCAGAAAAGATCGATGCGATCGCGTTGGCTCATCTCGATGGGGCCAACAATAACTTCAAGTGGCCTGGACGGGTCGGCGACGTCAACACTACCTACACCTTGAACGTCGTGGCTGAGCACGAGAGGGCCTGGAAGCGATTTGAAAGCGCTGGAAGTATTCATTCTATGTCCTCGGTTAAAAGTAGGCGGAGCGAACTCCGCCTTTGAATGTTTCAATAAGAGCCTGGTCGGCCAGTACGCATGTCAATCAAGGCGCCGCCACGCTTGGAGTTGCCTTGGCCTTTATCGCCTTTGACTTGAAAGCTCGCCTCGACGTGACCGTAATAGTGTTCATCCAACTTTTCGCGGGGCACCGTCAGGTGGTAGCCGTTATCAACCTCGGATTGGGTGAGGGGAGCTGAAAGGAATGTCCAGTCAGTGACTTTGGTGCCTCCGACGAGACGGTCATACCCTTCGTAAACAAAAGTGATGGTCTGGCCAGGTGCGATGTTGGTATAAGGCTTTATATATACCGGGGCGCCATTGGCGCCATTGGTTGCGTTGATCGCACCGTTAGAGTTAAGTGCGGTAAATACGGGCGCGTCCGGACCTTGAGGTCCACCCGGGAGTTCGTCTTTTGAACGAACAACAATGCGTTGGTTTGCAGAAATAGACATGTTCGGATTTCCTGTGGTGGTCACTGTGTAATAAACGTTGATATCGTCACCGGTGCCGACGGGTTTGAACTTGCTGCTGAGCGCTGTCAGTAGCAATGGGCGGCCTGTCACTGCATCGGTGTTGGTAATGGTATAAGGCTGGTCGAGAACTTCCTGGTCACCCCAGAATACAGTAATGATTTGCGATGCTTTAAAGTCGGTGTTCCAGTCAATAAGGATCGTGGCGTTCAGTTCGAAATCGTTTTCATCAATAAAGTTATCTTCATTGCTGGGCGTGCTGCTGCTGCCTCGAACCGTGGGCTTGTTCGGGGTGCCTGGGACAGGCCGTTCGATATTGACATCGATTGTCAGGTTTTCAGACACGCCCGCGACGTGCCCATTTCGGATAACTTCATACTTGAGTTGACGTGTGCCATTTTGTGCCGATTCGATGGTTGGTAACAGCACGTCGAAGAAGAGGACGAATGGCTCACCCACGTCTTCTGCCGCCACAGGCTCAGGCCCCAGTTTTTCTGCGCCCCAGTAGAGAAGTATCTGATCACCGTCGACAACGGTGCTGGATCCGGGAATTTGAACGGTGACGCCCGCTTGTGCGTCCAGATAATCAACAAGTCCGTCAAAATTCTCGATGACTGGAGCCGGGAGACCGGGAACGACTTCCGTTAGAAACAGAGGTATAGTGACTTTTCTGGAATCCGCAGAAACATTGCCTGCCCGGTCAGTCACGGTGTAATAGGTAGCACCAGCAGGGTTTGGCAGACTTAGGAGAAAATCTTTTGAAAACTGTATTTCAATGGGTTGCTCTTCGTCTTCATCACCTTTCAATTCAACTTCGGGTCCTGGTGCTGCGCCCCAATATGTTTTGATAAGGTCACCCCGTTTCAAACCGGAATACCCAAAAATGCGGCTTGGAAGGGCATCGCCCATCAGACTCAATTCTTCAAGGGTGAGGCCATCTTTGGCCTCGTCAGGGAAATCCATGTAACCCAGCTGATGGGTACCTGCCGGCGTCCTGTCCACAATGATCATGACAGCGGGTGAGACGATATATTCTGAACCTGGGAAGGTTGTTAACCCGTATTCGACCTGATAGGTGCCATCCGCTTTAAGTTCACCATCAACCGGTATAGCGAGCGTCAATGTGGTGCCGGGTGTTGGAAGGGTGGATAGCGTCTCTTCAATGCCAACTGATTTTCCGTTCAGTCTCAAGTGATACTTATCTCCCAACGCCGGCGCGTCCCAAATGGGAAACTCCACGGCAATGTCTGAGATCAGGTCGTCTGTTTTAATAAGGCCATCGACGGGGTCGGCCACCGGTACAGCAGGTGCCAGCAGATCGATCGGTTCCTGTTTGATGGGTCTTTTAGCAACGTAGCGTAATGTGGATTGATGCATGGGGAACTCTCCGATTAAGTGATCGTTACACGTGTTATGAATAGTGAGCGACGGTTAAACGTACCGCCAATAGACGGAGTTGATTTCCTATCTGGTTACTGACGTAATAGGGTTTTTCGGTCGGGGTCAATAGTGTTTTTTATGTTTTTGTAAAAAGATTATTATCGACAGGTTTTATTGATTTTTTGAAATGGCTCTGTAGGAAGTTTCGAATTAAAATTGAGAGATGTACTACGGCGTTTTGATCTTGACGTTAGGTTCGTGGCGTTTTTTTGTTTGTAATCTTCCAGCGTGTCTAATGTCTGGAGCTGTTTATTGTGAAAAGTGATCTGGCAAGAATTGGTATTTCGGCAAGCTTGGTTTGGATGGCCATGACCCAATGGGTTTCTGCTGACGGTTCCTCGGAGGGGCAGCGCCATGCAGATACGGGCCCTACCGTTATTCGTGTGGATGCTGGTCAGACGAGCTATGTCCAAGGAGTAGATCCCCAGCGCTATTATGAAGTGTCAAACCATTCGAAGCTTGTATCGGAAGGGGCAACGCTGGGGCAAATCACCGCGGAAAACTCAACAATTATTTTAAAGCCGGGAACGGTGATCAAGAACTTCTTGCGCCTTTACCAAGGTAAGCTGGAGATGGCGGATACAAGGACCGAAAACATAATCATCCTTGATCGGGTTGAAGACGCCAGTATCAAAAATACAACGGCTCTCGCAGGGATGGGGCTGAGTGTCATCGTCAGTACGGTTTCGGTAGAAGACTCTTCACTGACCGGGACGAAAAGTAAGGGATCGGGCTGGGGCATTGGAGTTTTTGGTGGCGATGCCCATGTCCATAACAGCGACGTGACAGGCGATATGAACGCAGCGTACATGACCCACACCTTTACTCTGGGAGGCGGAACATTTCTTGAGGGTCGCCTGGAAGTGGATCACTCCGTGCTTGAGTCGCGGGAGGGCGCGACGATTAAAGTCGAGGGACGACAAGGGCTCACTCATCTGGCGGATATAGAAATAAACAATGATTCGGTAATGCTTTCCGGCAATGGAAATCTTCTCGAAAGCCTTCACCGCAGTACTTCCAATTTCACCGTGGACGATAGCGTCCTTCTTGGCAATCTCTTCGCCGATGACACCAGTACCCTGAACGTGACGTTGCAAAACAACGCGAGCCTCACCGGCGATATCATCAATGGCAACACCCTGGCTGTGAAGTCCGGAGGCAACTGGCAGATGGCGGGGGATAACGCCATCAGGTCGCTGTCCTTGGATCACGGTAGTGTGAATTTCGCTGAAGAGGGATTTCATACCTTGTCGCTGAATGAGCTGTCGGGGCAGGGCAGCTTTGGCATGCGGGTGGATCTGGACCAAGGCGTCGGCGACCTGATCGATGTCAACGGTCAGGCCAGCGGGCAGTTCGGGTTGCGGGTGCGTAATACCGGATTGGAGGTCGTTTCTTCCGACATGGAGCCGCTGAAGGTGGTCCACACCGAGGGCGGCGACGCGCAGTTCAGTCTGCTCGGCGGCCGAGTGGACCTGGGTGCTTTTTCCTATCAGTTGAAGCAGCAAGGCAATGACTGGTTCATCGTGGGCGAGGACAAGGTGATCAGTCCGTCCACTCAGAGTGCATTGGCATTGTTCAATGCCGCGCCAACGGTGTGGATGGGTGAGCTTTCGACGCTGCGAACGCGCATGGGAGAAATTCGTGGCACGGGTCAGGGCGGTAGCTGGATGCGCGCCTATGGCAGTCGCCTCAATGCCACGACCGGTGACGGCGTGGACTATCGCCAGCAGATCAGCGGACTTTCGCTCGGCGCGGATGCGCCGGTCGAGGTCAGCAACGGTCAGTTGCTGTTCGGTGTGCTGGGCGGTTACAGCAAGTCCGATCTGGACCTGAGTCGTGGCACGTCGGGCAAGATCGACAGCTACTATGCGGGCGCTTACGGCACCTGGCTGGCGGACGATGGCTACTACCTGGATGGCGTGCTCAAGCTCAACCGCTTCCGCAACAAGGCCAAGGTGGCGATGAGCGATTCCAGCCAGGCCAAGGGTGATTACAGCAACACCGCAGTGGGTGGTTGGGTAGAGTTCGGTCGCCACATCAAGCTGGAGGACGACTACTTTCTGGAACCGTTCGCTCAGTTGTCCAGCGTTGTCGTTGAAGGGAAGGACTACCGCATGGACAACGGCTTGAAGGCAAAGAACGACCGTACCCACTCGCTGCTGGGCAAGGTCGGCACCTCTGCGGGTCGTACCATCGCGCTCAAGGACGGCGGCGTGCTTCAGCCCTATGTGCGTGTCGCGTTGGCACAGGAGTTCTCGCGCAGCAACGACGTGAGCGTCAATGACGCGAAGTTCGACAACAGTCTGTTCGGCTCGCGGGCAGAACTGGGTGCCGGTGTGTCGGTGTCGCTGTCCGAGCGCCTGCAGGTGCATGCGGACTTCGATTACATGAAAGGCAAGCATGTCGAGCAACCCTGGGGAGCCAATGTGGGTCTACGCCTGGCGTTTTAACGCTTAGAGCGCAGCAGATTTCATCCAGTCCAAAGCCCCCGGTGATCGCTCACCGGGGGTTTTTCAGTCAGTTATCGGGGAAGCGGCGGCTGATCCAGCGCTTTCGTTGTCGTTGTTTGGGTGTCAGCGGGGGCGAGTAGTTGACGGTCACCCTCAATGCTGGTGAAGTGCCGATCAGTTGGTTCTCCCGATGGATTTCATAATAAAGATCGACAAGCCCGTACTGCGGCTCCGCCATGAAGTGGTAGGACAGGCACATCTCTCGCACGATGCTGTTCGCTCCGACACGGTGATAGACCTGCGTCGAAGATACATTCCTGCCCCAGTAAAAGAAGATGACATCGCCTTCGCACAGTTTCACGCATCCGGGTATGTAGATAACGATGCCCGCAAATACCTGTTCCTGAGTGATGGCGTCAGGATTGACATGGGGCAGTTGAGGCGGTTTCAAGGTGTCTGAAATATCAGACGGCGGCATCGCTGCAACCGCAGGCTTACTCTCTGCATAGGCAGCAGCCGGCTCTTCGACCACGTCTGCTGCGTCTTCTTTCGGTCGTTCATCCGGGGGTGGTGTTTTCGAATCATCTTCGCTCATCGCGTTCCCTTGCCTAATCTATTTAGTTGTTATGGGGTGTTGTGTTCGCAACGGTGGTTTTTCATTGCGGAAAATATTACAAGGCAATCTGCGGTCAATATCAAGTCACTCGCCACTGGCGAGATGTGCAATGGGTATTTGATTATGATGTTACAGATTGTGTCTGTTTAAAATGTTTATTCAAGGCTTTCGGGCCTGCATTTAAAGGGCTGAATCTAAGTCTGGCTTTTTTTGGAGCGGTCAGGTGTTCATAGGTTAAGTAGGACGTTTACTACAGTCATTTCTGAAAATCATAAAAAAGTTCTGTAATCATCCTTATCCCACTCTTGCGTAGGATGTTTCGTTCAAGATTCTCAATAGAATCGTTCACGCGTTCGCGTGAACGATTATGTTTCATGCATTCGGATGGGTGCACGTTTGAAGCTTAACGCTGCATCGACAGTTCGACGAGTTGCGCCATGATCGAAACGTTGCCCGCCCGGTCGGTGATCTGGTAACTGAACGTAATATGCTCGCTGTCGAGGCTTGTCAGGAAATCACGTTCGAAACCGATCTGTACGGGCCGGTCGGTCAGGTCATGCGCTGTAACGACGTGAACCGGGCCTTCGATGCCGTTGCACAAGGTCTGGATGCGGTCGCCGGACTGCATGTCCGCGTAGCCAGGGATCGCGCCTTTCAGGACTTCGCCGAAGTTGATCTGCGGGAAGATGATTGGGGCGAGGAGGGTTGCGCCGGGGGCAGTGCGATCAACGATCAGCCGAGTAACAGGTGAATCCTCGCTGACTTGATTGACAGGATTCGTTGCCTCAAAGCCTACGTGATACAGCCCAGCTTCTATTAAGTAATGCTCATCAAAGTGCATGAGAAGTGTATCGCCAGGTTGATTCACATCCGACACGGTTTTGACTTCACCAACGTTGAAACCATTAAGCTTCAGTTGGATGCTGTAGCCAGCGCGTACGCCATCCCATAGCACTATTTCTACAGCGACGGGTTGATTTAGACCTGCAGTGGGGATTAGCCCGTCGATCGGGCTGGAGACAGGAATTATAGGGGCTGAAAATTCATGGTTTATATTAATGGAATTCATGAGTTGCTCCGTTTGGGCGTGATTGATTTTGCTGATCTGAAAAAAAGGGATATCACACGATGCTTTCGGTCTCGTAGTGACAACGCTCAATGATCATTTATTGAGTCTTCACGTAATCGGAGTGTGTTTCTGTTGTCAATGACCTATTGCTTGATTTTTAGGTGGTTAGGGTATTAAAGAATAATCCTACTTTGTGTAAAGACTATATTGTAAGAAAGGTGTCCTAATAAGGTGCCGACCGAAAAGAAAAAGCCCCGACAAACCCAAATCTGCCGAGGCTCTTCCAAACACTATCCCTTACCGATTAAACCGCTCCACCAACGAATATTGCGAATTCGCCGTATCCGTCAATTCCGCGCTCAATACTGCAGAGCGATGCGCTTCATCCGAAGTCTTGTCGGCCAATCCGGCAATGGTCGAGATATTGCGGTTGATCTCTTCAGCCA
Source organism: Pseudomonas sp. fls2-241-TYG-175 (assembly GCF_030209155.1). Lineage (NCBI taxonomy): Bacteria > Pseudomonadati > Pseudomonadota > Gammaproteobacteria > Pseudomonadales > Pseudomonadaceae > Pseudomonas > Pseudomonas sp. fls2-241-TYG-175. The sequence continues at coordinate 111,440 of NZ_JARVSO010000025.1, forward strand.
CCGAACTCTGTTCTTCGGTGGCTGTGGCGATCTGGGTGGTCATGTCGGTGATGTTGGCCACCGCTTCGCTGATGCCCACTAGCGCCTGATCGGCTTCCAGTACGCGGGCTACGCCTTCTTCGGCCTGGCGATGCCCGGTGTTCATGGTCTGGACGGCGTCGTTCGCGGTCTGTTGCAGTTTGGCGATCAGGCCATGGATCTGTCCGGTGGATTCGGCGGTGCGTTGCGCCAGTTGCCGGACTTCGTCGGCGACCACGGCAAACCCACGGCCCATTTCTCCAGCGCGGGCGGCTTCGATGGCGGCGTTGAGGGCCAGCAGGTTGGTCTGGTCGGCGATGCCTTTGATCACGTCGACCACACCGCCGATTTCATCGCTGTCCTTGGCGAGTTGCGTCACAGTCAGGCCGGTTTCGCCGACCGATGTCGACAAACGCTGAATGGCTTCGCGGGTCTCGCCGGCAATATCGCGACCGCGACGGGTCAGTTCGTTGGCCTGTTGCGTGGCCTCGGCGGCGCGGTTCACGTGGCTGGCGACCTCTTGTGTGGTAGCCGCCATTTCATTGATCGCAGCGGCCACCTGTTCGGTTTCCACGCGCTGACGCTCGAGCCCGGTCGAGCTGGCGTTGGCCAGCGAGTTGGATTGACGTGCCTGATGGTTCAGGTGTTCAGCGGTGTCCTGCAGGCGCGTCAGGCAGGTTTTCATGCGCGCCTCCTGGCTGAGTATCGACATCTCCAGACGCGCCTGCGGACCGCGACTGTCGGTGTACATCTGCGCGATCAGCGGGTCGGAGGTGGTCTGTTCGGCCAGGCGCAGCAGGCGCTTGGTGCCACGTTGTTGCCACGACAGCCCCAGCAGGCCCAGCGGCACCGAGAGCGCGGCGGCCAGGGCAAAGCCCCATGACGAGTTCAGCCATACACCGATCAGAAAACCGAGCTGGCTGACGAGGATGAACGGCAGCCAGTCCTGCAGCATCGGCAGCCATTTATCGCGCCCTGGCACTGCGCTCTTGCCCTGGTTCAGGCGCGCGTAGAGCCCTTCGGCACGACGGATCTGCTCGGCGGTCGGCTTGATGCGCACCGACTCGAAACCCACAACCTGGCGGTTTTCCAGCATCGGCGTCACGTAGGCATTGACCCAGTAGTGATCGCCGTTTTTGCAGCGGTTCTTGACGATGCCCATCCAGGGTTGACCGGATTTGAGCGTCGTCCACATGTGTTCGAAAACGGCAGGCGGCACGTCAGGATGGCGGACGGTGTTGTGAGGCGCGCCGACGAGTTCTTCATGGCTGTACCCACTGATGTCCACGAAGGCTTCGTTGCAGTACGTGATGGTGCCGCGGGTGTCGGTGGTGGAAATCAGACGTTGTTCGGCAGGAAAAGTCCGCTCACGTTGAGTGATGGGCTGGTTATTGCGCATTGGATTTCGGTCCTTCGATCAATAATACTTTCGCGTGTTATCGACCGGTCAGCTCGAAAATTGAATATTACTGGCAGTTTCTGATTCGTTAGACGCAGCTACCGGTCCAGCATAGGGTAGGTAAACAGTGCGAAATGCACCAGATTCAGCCCGAAGTGGCTGATCACCGCAGCCGTCAGGCCACCGAAACGGAAAGCCACGCCGTAACCGATACCCGCCATGCCCGCGAGCAGTACCCATTCCCATCCGGCGCCAAGATGTGAAAGTCCGAAAAGACAGGCTGTGAGGGTGATCGCCAGCGGCGTCGCGAACCTTGCCGAACCGAACCATCGTTGCAGACCGCCTTGAAGATAGGCGCGGAAGAACAGCTCTTCTGTCAGGGTTACCAGGAGTAGGTTGTTCACCCACCAGATCGTGCTTTGCGCAGGCCATTTGGGTGCCCAGCCCGTGATGCCCAGCAGAACGGCCGTCGTCATGCAGAACGCAGAGGTGACGACGAGTGCGAGAACGCCGACTTTGAGTGAATGGGCAATGCCGACGCCGACCAGAATCCAGGGGCAGGCCAGCAGCAGCCAGAAGCCGATCAGAGGCTTGTCCAGGTTCAGGTCCATCGTGTAGGCCGCCGCGTCGGGCGTAAACCGTACGGCATCCATGACGATCGCGTTGTTGAAACCGGGCATTACGCTTAAAGCCAGCGCCAGGCCCGTCAGAATGAACATTGCGTGACCGATCACGCGAACGTAGCGAGGGCGAGTGTTCTGGACGCACGCGCCAGCGATGATCAGCAGGCTCAGGCCCAGTATCGCTGAAGGGGTAAGGCTGCCCTGTAAAAGCGCCAGTCCGTACCCGAGGCTCAGAAGACTTAAAGCCAGCCAGTGCCGTGAGGCCATAGCAATAACTCTGATGAATGAAATCGGGGAGTCTACAGCGCTTTGGGCGGGGAATTTGTTCCTAACCGCTTCCGCAGGCACCCGGGGATATCCCAGGTGCCGTCGCGGCTATCAGGACGCGATCAACTGCCGCAGTACGTAATGCAGAATGCCGCCGGACTTGAAGTACTCGACTTCATTCAGCGTATCGATGCGGCACAGCACGTCGACCGTCTCCTGACTGCCATCTTCACGGGTGATGTGCAATTGCAGGCCGATACCCGGACGGATGTCGGCATCGGTCAGCCCGGTGATGCTCAACGTCTCCTTGCCGCTCAGGTTCAGGCTCTTGCGGGTCTGCCCGTTCTTGAACTGCAGCGGCAATACGCCCATACCGACCAGATTGGAGCGGTGGATACGTTCGAAGCTCTCGGCAATCACCGCCTTGACGCCCAGAAGATTGGTGCCTTTGGCTGCCCAGTCGCGGCTGGAGCCGGTGCCGTATTCCTGCCCGGCAATGATCACCAGCGGCGTACCTTCCTGCTGATAACGCATGGCTGCGTCGTAGATCGCCAGCTTATCGCCGGAAGGGACGTGCACGGTATTGCCGCCTTCCTCACCCCCCAGCATTTCGTTGCGAATGCGGATATTGGCGAAAGTGCCGCGCATCATCACTTCATGATTGCCACGACGCGAGCCATAGGAGTTGAAGTCCTGATAGTCGACGCCTTTCTCCTTGAGGTAACGACCGGCGGGGCTGTCGGCCTTGATGTTGCCCGCAGGGGAGATATGGTCAGTGGTCACGGAGTCGCCCAGCAGCGCGAGGATGCGCGCATTCTCGACATCCTTGATGACCGGCAACGGACCGCCGATGTCTTCGAAGAACGGCGGATGCTGGATATAGGTTGAGTCGTCCTGCCAGACATAGGTTGCCGCTTGCGGCACCTCGATAGACTGCCACTGCTCGTCACCGGCAAACACTTCGGCGTATTCCTTGTGGAACATGCTGGTGTTGACGCTTTCCACAGCTTCGGCGATTTCTTTCTGGGTCGGCCAGATATCACGCAGATAGACCGGCTTGCCATCCGAGCCTTCGCCCAGCGGCTCGCTGCTGATGTCGATGCGCACCGAACCTGCCAGTGCGTAGGCCACCACCAGCGGCGGGGAGGCCAGCCAGTTGGTTTTCACCAATGGGTGAACACGACCTTCAAAGTTGCGGTTGCCCGACAGCACTGACGCAACGGTCAGGTCCGACTGTTGAATGGCCTTTTCGATGGGTTCCAGCAGCGGGCCTGAGTTACCGATGCAGGTGGTGCAACCGTAGCCCACCAGATCGAACCCCAACTTATCCAGATATTCGGTCAAGCCTGCCGCTTTGTAATAGTCGGTGACGACCTTGGAGCCGGGAGCCAGCGAGCTTTTGACCCACGGCTTGCGCTGCAGGCCTTTTTCTACAGCCTTCTTCGCAACCAGCCCGGCTGCCATCATGACGCTCGGGTTTGAGGTGTTGGTGCAGGAAGTGATGGCGGCGATGACCACGGCGCCATCCTTCAACCGATGGGTTTCACCATTGTGCTCGTAAGAAATCTCACCGCTGACCTGCGCTTCGTTGCCCACGGCAACACCGCCTCCGCCTTCGCTTTCAAGTCGACCTTCTTCGACTTTCGCAGGCTTGACCTGCAAGCCGAGGAAATCACTGAAAGCCTGGGCGACATTGGGCAGAGCAACCCGATCCTGCGGGCGCTTCGGCCCTGCAAGGCTGGCTTCCACCGTGCTCATGTCCAGTTCCAGGCTATCGGTGAACACCGGTTCCTGACCTGGCAGACGCCACAGGCCCTGTGCCTTGCTATAGGCTTCGACCAGCTTCACGGTTTCGTCCGGGCGACCCGACAGGCGCAGGTAATCCAGCGTCACGTCATCGACCGGAAAGAAGCCGCAAGTCGCGCCATATTCCGGCGCCATGTTGGCGATGGTGGCACGGTCCGCCAACGGCAGATCGGCCAGGCCGTCGCCGAAGAACTCGACGAATTTGCCCACCACGCCTTTCTTGCGCAGCATCTGGGTCACGGTCAGCACCAGGTCGGTGGCTGTGATGCCTTCCTTCAATTTGCCGGTCAGCTTGAAGCCGATCACTTCCGGAATCAGCATCGACACCGGCTGGCCGAGCATGGCGGCCTCGGCTTCGATACCGCCCACACCCCAGCCGAGCACCCCCAGGCCATTGATCATGGTGGTGTGCGAGTCGGTTCCGACCAGGGTATCCGGGAACGCGTAGGTGCGACCGTCTTCTTCCTTGGTCCAGACCGTGCGGCCCAGATACTCCAGGTTCACCTGGTGGCAGATGCCAGTGCCTGGCGGCACCACGCTGAAGTTGTCGAAGGCGCTCTGGCCCCAGCGAAGAAACGCGTAACGCTCACCGTTGCGCTGCATCTCGATATCGACGTTCTGCTCGAACGCCTGCGAATCGCCGAACTTGTCGACCATCACCGAGTGGTCGATCACCAGGTCCACCGGCGACAACGGGTTGATACGCTGCGGATCGCCACCGGCCTTGGCCACGGCGGCGCGCATGGCGGCCAGATCGACAACTGCAGGTACGCCGGTGAAGTCTTGCATCAGCACCCGTGCAGGGCGGTACTGAATCTCGCGGTCGGAACGACGGTCTTTCAACCAGCCGGCAATGGCCTTGAGGTCGTCACCGGTGACGGTCTTGTCGTCTTCCCAGCGCAGCAGGTTTTCCAGCAGCACCTTGAGGGACATCGGCAGCTTGTCCAGATCACCCAGCGAGTGGGCGGCGTCGGGCAGGCTGAAGTAATGGTAGGTCTTGTTATCGATGTCGAGTGTTTTCAGGCTTTTCAGGCTATCGAGGGAGGGCATGAACGGCTCCTTGTAGAATAATCTGTGAGCGACGAATCGCGGGTCCGGGTGAGTCAGGTCGTGGACGCCGCGTGTGGCCTCAAGCTTAGTGGACTGCCGGGCCGCGCCAGTGGTTCCTGATTCCGTTATCATGCGCGGCTTTCAAGTCCGCCGGGTTACGCCCGCGTGTCGTTGTCCCAGGAGTCACCATGAATACGCTGTTTATGCATTGCCGGCCCGGTTTCGAAAGCGAGGTTTGCTCGGAGATCGCCGAGCATGCTGCGCGCCTGGAAGTTGCCGGTTACGCCAAGGCGCGCCCCAACACCGCCTGCGCGGAATTCATCTGCAGCGAGCCCGACGGTGCCGAACGACTGATGAATGGCCAGCGCTTCGATCAACTGATCTTTCCCCGGCAGTGGGCACGCGGCGTTTTTCTGGACCTGCCGGAAACCGACCGCATCAGCGTGATCCTCGGGCAGATGACTGATTTCCCGGTCTGCGGCAGCCTGTGGCTGGAAGTCGTGGACACCAACGACGGCAAGGAACTGTCGAATTTCTGCAAGAAGTTCGAAGCGCCGCTGCGCAAGGCCCTGACCCAGGCGGGCAAGCTGATCGACGACCCGCGCAAGCCGCGCCTGCTGCTGACTTTCAAGAGTGGCCGCGAAGTGTTTCTGGGGCTTGCAGACGCTGGCAATTCGGCGATGTGGCCGATGGGCATTCCGCGCTTGAAGTTTCCGCGTGAGGCGCCCAGCCGCTCGACCTTGAAGCTGGAGGAAGCCTGGCATCACTTCATTCCCAGAGATCAGTGGGATGAGCGCCTGTCCGGCGACATGACCGGCGTAGACCTGGGCGCTGCGCCCGGCGGCTGGACGTATCAACTGGTGCGCCGCGGCATGCTGGTGACCGCAATCGATAATGGCCCGATGGCGGAAAGCCTGATGGACACCGGGCTCGTGCAACACCTGATGGCCGACGGCTTTACCTACAAGCCTCGTCAGCCGGTGGACTGGATGGTGTGCGACATCGTCGAAAAACCTGCGCGCAACGCTGCGCTGCTGGAAACCTGGCTGGGCGAAGGCCTGTGCCGTGAAGCGGTGGTCAATCTCAAGTTGCCGATGAAACAGCGCTACGCTGAAGTGCGCCGTCTGCTCGACCGTATCGAGGAAGGCTTCAAGGAGCGGGGCATTCGCGTATCGATCGGCTGCAAGCAGCTCTATCACGACCGTGAAGAAGTCACCTGTCATTTGCGCAGACTGGACGTCGCCAAGACAGCACGTCCGCGCAAGGGCTGACGTGATCGTGCGAATTAGGTAACAATGACCACCCGTTTCTGGAGCCCCCCATGTCTGAATCCACCGAAAGCCTCACCGTCGATGCCGTGCTGGATGCCAGCGGACTGTTCTGCCCGGAGCCGGTAATGATGCTGCATCAGAAGGTGCGCGACCTGCCTGCTGGCGGATTGCTCAAGGTGATTGCGACCGACCCGTCGACTACCCGCGACATCCCCAAGTTCTGCGTTTTCCTCGGCCATGAACTGATCGAGCAGCAGGCCGGTGACGGGACCTTCCTGTACTGGATCCGCAAGAAGCTGGACTGATTGGTTGTCGCCGCCTCTCGCCCTTGCTCGCGCTGAGCAAGGGCCAATGCCCGCCTTCAGAGAGACCCCCCATGCGCATTGTCGCTGATGAAAACATTCCCCTGCTCGACGCCTTTTTTGCTCACTTTGGCGACATCCGTCGTTTGCCGGGCCGCTCCATCGACCGAGCTGCGGTTGCCGACGCCGACATCCTGTTGGTGCGCTCGGTGACGCCGGTCACTCGCGAGTTGCTGGAAGGCAGTGCAGTACGTTTTGTCGGGACCTGCACCATCGGCACCGACCATCTGGATCTGGCCTATTTTCTGGAAGCCGGAATCCAGTGGTCCAGTGCGCCGGGCTGCAATGCCCGTGGTGTGGTGGACTATGTGCTGGGCAGCCTGCTCACGCTGGCGGAAATCGAAGGTGTCGACCTCGCGCAACGCACCTATGGCATCGTCGGTGCCGGGCAGGTGGGTGGGCGGCTGGTCAATGTCCTGAAAGGGCTCGGCTGGAACGTGCTGGTCTGCGACCCTCCGCGTCAGGCGGCTGAGTCGGTTGATTTCGTCACGCTTGATGAGATTGTCGAGCGCTGCGATGTGATCAGCCTGCATACCCCGCTCAACAGAACCGGCAACTTACCGACCTGGCACCTGTTCGACGAATCACGTCTGCGCCAGCTCAGGCAAGGTGCCTGGCTGATCAATGCCAGCCGTGGAGCGGTGGTCGATAACGCCGCACTGCACGAGGTGCTTCTCGATCGTGAAGATCTGCAGGCCGTGCTCGACGTCTGGGAAGGCGAACCGCAGGTCAACGTGCCGCTGGCTGATCTGTGTGTGATTGCCACGCCGCACATCGCCGGTTACAGCCTGGACGGCCGGCAGCGAGGGACTGCGCAGATCTATCAGGCACTCTGTGCCTTTCTCGGTCAGCCAGCCTCCATTGTGCTTGAGGATCTGCTGCCCCGAGCCTGGCTTGCCCAGGTGACGCTGGATGAGAGAACCGACCCGGTCTGGGCCTTGAACATGCTGTGCCGGGGCGTTTACGACCCGCGTCGGGATGATGCCGACTTCAGGCGCAGTCTGGTGGGTGATACCGCCAGTCAGCGTCTGGCCTTCGACGCGCTGCGTAAACACTATCCGCCGCGTCGGGAGATCGAAGGGCTCAAGGTTTGCCTGAGTGGCGAGTCCGAGGCGCTGGCGAAGATTGTCCGTGCGCTTGGTGCGGTGGTCATGCAGGGCGAATGACAGGTAGAAAAAACCCGACTCTGGAGTCGGGTTTCAAGGTATTCGGTGTCACTCAGTTTTGTTCTTCAGGGGTGACCCAAAGCTTGTCACACGCCTGGCAGGCCGCCTGAACCATCTCTTCAGTGATCACAACTTCGCGTCCATCCTGGTCGAGAATCGCACCGCCAACGGGCAGGTCTGGGGTCGCTCGAACGATAGTGACTTCGCTACTGCTGCGCTCTTGCAGGCTCATGGTGTTTCTCCTTTCATCAGGGTTGCGCGTTGAATTTAGCGACACTTGATGACCGCCCGATGACATCGTTCAGTCGTTCAAGCGTGGCTCCAGTCCAGCAGAAACAGGATAAATCTGCCAGCAATTGCTTAGATCGATCCCTTATAGGGGGCTCGTAAAGCTGTCATATCACATGACCCGTCAAACGCCGATCAAGTTCACTGATTTTTGCTGACGTCCTCGAGCGTTTTTGTCGCACGAGAGGTGTAGGCTGGCGGCTTGGTCAATCCAGACGTACAGGCAGGTTGGTTTTTTCATGATTTCAGTGGTTCCCCGTCGTCACCGTCAGGCCATTCGTCTGGCTGTGGGTTTTATCGCGCCTTATCGATGGCATGCACTGGGCGCCTTGCTTGCGCTGATTGTCACGGCAGGCATTACGTTGTCCATGGGGCAGGGCATCAAGCTGATGGTCGATCAGGGCTTCATGACCCGCTCGCCCGAATTGCTCGAACGCTCCATCGGCCTGTTCATGTTGCTGACGCTCGGTCTGGCCGTCGGCACGTTCACGCGTTTCTACCTGGTGTCATGGATTGGCGAGCGCGTTGTCGCAGACCTGCGCAAGAGAGTATTCGATCATTTGATCGAGCTGCATCCTGGCTTTTACGAGAACAACCGCAGTTCCGAGATCCAATCGCGACTGACGGCCGACACCACGTTGCTGCAGTCAGTGATCGGCTCTTCGCTGTCGATGTTTTTGCGAAATGCCCTGATGGTGGTCGGGGGCGTCATATTGCTGTTTGTGACCAACCCCAAGCTGACCAGCATCGTGGTGGTCGCCTTGCCGTTGATCATCGCGCCGATCCTGATGTTCGGCAGGCGCGTGCGCAGTTTGTCGCGGGAAAGCCAGGATCGGGTCGCCGATGTCGGCAGCTATGTGGCAGAAGCACTTGGGCAGATCAAGACGGTCCAGGCCTACAACCACCAGCAACAGGACAAACAGCGCTTTTCGGTGACCGCCGAGCAGGCTTTCAATACGGCTCGCAAGCGGATTCTGCAGCGTTCGTGGCTGGTCACGGTAGTGATCGTGCTGGTGTTGGGCGCGGTCGCGGTAATGCTTTGGGTTGGCGGCATGGACGTGATCAGCGGCCGAATCTCCAGCGGCGAACTGGCGGCGTTCGTGTTCTATGCGCTAGTGGTCGGCATGGCAATTGGTACCCTGAGCGAAGTGATCGGTGAGCTGCAGCGGGCAGCAGGTGCTGCCGAGCGAATCAGTGAACTGCTTCAGGCCCGCAGCGAAATCACCGCACCGCCTGTCGGTCTGCAACGCCTGCCTGCACGTGTCTCCGGAAGAATGGCGCTGGAAGGCGTCAGCTTCGCCTACCCATCTCGTCCGGAACGCAATGCGATCGATGACTTGAGTCTGGCCATCCAGGCAGGCGAAACCCTGGCCATCGTCGGGCCTTCGGGAGCCGGGAAATCAACACTTTTCGATCTGCTACTGCGCTTCTACGACCCTCAGCAAGGACGTGTCCTGCTCGAAGGTGTGCCTGTCACCGAGCTTGACCCTCTAGACTTGCGTCGCTGTTTCGCTTTTGTCTCGCAGGCACCTGCTTTGTTCTTCGGCAGTGTCGAAGACAATATTCGCTACGGCAACGCTGCCGCGACGTCTGAGCAGGTTGAGGCCGCCGCACGCATCGCTCATGCCCACGAATTCATCCTCGACATGGCTGACGGTTACCAGACTCATCTGGGGGATGGCGGGATGGGGCTGTCAGGCGGACAGCGTCAACGTCTGGCCATTGCCAGAGCGCTGCTGGTCGATGCGCCAATTCTGTTACTGGATGAAGCTACCAGTGCCCTGGATGCGCAAAGTGAGAATCTCATCCAGCAGGCGCTGCCTAGCCTTATGAAAGGGCGTACGACGTTGGTGATCGCCCACAGGCTGGCGACGGTTCAGAACGCCGACCGTATTGCGGTGATGGACAAGGGGCGCCTGGTGGCTGTCGGTACGCACAAACAACTGATTGCCAACAACCCGCTGTACGCAAGGCTGGCGGCGTTGCAGTTCAATGCCGGGATGGATGAAGCGGGGTAGGGCGTGGAAAATCTTGCGCGAAGCCGTGGGAGGACAGGCCCTCCCACGTCGGTCTGTCAGCGGTACTCACACAGATAGGCGGTGTCGACACTGACCTTGAGCTGGAATTTGCTGTTGGCGGGAACGTTGAACTGGCTGCCGGTGGCAAAGGTTTCCCAGTCGGTGCTGTCAGGGAGCTTCACACTCAGCTCGCCCGAAATCACGTGCATGATTTCCTTTTGCGCAGTACCGAACTCGTATTCGCCCGCCGCCATCACACCGATGGTTGCCTGACCTTCAGCCTGGCTGAAAGCGATGGATTTGACGGTGCCGTCGAAGTACTCGTTAACCTTGAACATGGGCGATTCCTTATGAAAGGGTTAAAAAGGGCTTGCCAGTATGCCCAACGGGCGAAATCCCGTCACTTTTAATACAAAAGGCTTAATACCAAGTGACTGACGGTCGTTCAGGGCGTCCTGCGGCAAACACCCGACCGTGGGAGGCGTTTTGCCGGCGATGTCAGGAACCACCGTATTCAATTGGGCAGAATCAACGGCAGCAGTCTGGCGGTGTTGCGCGCATCGACCAGTGCGCGATGCTGTTGCCCCGTGAACTGCATGCCGGCCAGTTGCAATGCGCTGTTGAGCCCCACGGGGCGTTGCAACTGGCGCGCCTGGGCGAAGCGTTGTTTGAGGTTGACGTAAGGCATGTCGGACAGGGCGCTGGTCATATCGTGCTGGCGCCACTGTTCCTCCAGCTGCTTGCGGTCGTAGTCGCCCCAGCTCGCCCATCCCACGACGCGTGCCCGGTGATGGCTCAGCCAGCGCTCGAACAGCGGCCACACAACAGGGAATGTCGCGGCGCCGTCGATATTGTTTTGACTGATATGCGTTAGATCACGGCAGAAATGAGTCAGCACCGGCCTGCGCACCGGGCGCACAAAGCGCTCGAAGTGATCCAGCTCCCGGCCATCCTGATTGACCAGCGTCGCGCCTATTTCGATGACTTCCATTTCTGCGACAGGCCAACCACCCTCTTCTGTGGTTGCCTCAAGATCAATCACCAGCCAATGCGGCATTTTCAATGCTCCCGTCAGTATGCGTCAGGTTGAGCGTAGCCATTTACGCACGGCTGTGCCCGGTGCTCTTGTCAGGCGGTAGTCATGTGGACGCATCATGATTGTCCTCTCTCTTGCATCGACCCTGGCATCGAGTATTCGTGCGTTTGTACCAAGTTGGAAGAACCCTCGAGAAGCCCTCTACTGAATCGATACTTGTACGCTGATTTCTAGAGTTGTTTAAAGCGACGAAACCGCATAGCTTGTGAGGTTTTAATCGATGTCGTTTTTATGAAGAAACATGCAGTGATAATCGAGTCGTTTGCGCGCAGGGCAGTATTGGGAACGCTTCTGGTCGCGTCACTGCTGTCTGCATCGCAGGCTGCCGCCGTTCAGATCGTTCGCGTGGCGGCGGTGCATTTCCCGCCTTATATGGTCCGCCCTGAAAAAGGCGAGGATGCCGGGCTTCTTCCACGGCTGGTGGACGCCTTGAACGCCGAGCAGGACGATTATCAGTTCATCATGGTGCCCACCTCGGTGCCACGCAGGTTCCGCGACTTCGCGGAAGGTCGTTTCGACATCGCGATCTTTGAAAATCCTGAATGGGGCTGGAGGGAGATCGCTCACGAGACCGTGGACATGGGCCTTGAAGACGCCGAAGTTTATGTGGCGCGTCGCGTCGAAGGGCGTCAGCAGAACTATTTCGATGACTTGCATGACAAGCGTCTGGCGATCTTCAGTGGTTATCACTACGGGTTTGCCAACTTCAATGCCGATCAGAAATACCTGGCTGAGCATTTCAACATCACTTCCACCTATTCCCACGACAGCAATCTGTTGATGGTGTTACGTGGACGTGCCGACATCGCGCCTGTCACGCGTTCCTACCTGATCGATTTCATTTCACACAACAAGGATGAAGCGTCGCAGCTGCTGGTCTCTGATCGTGTCGACCAGGTCTATCGGCAGTACGCACTCATGCGTCCACATGGCGCCATCAATGGCGTGCATTTCAGCGAGCTGCTGCAAAAGCTGCGTGAGGACGGGGAGTTGGACACCATCTTCCGGCCGTTGAACATCAAGGTCTTGCCGATGCAGGCCGGTGTCGTTCTGGAATGAGGCAGGGCTGACAGGCTCATGCGCCTTTCAACCCCGGGATTCAGCGGTCCTTGGCTTCCTTGGCGTCCATTTCGGCGTTGCGCTCATGGACACGCTTGAGCTGCTCTTCGGTCAGAGGAACCTTTTTTGCTGTGTCGCGCAGCATCATCAGGCCACCTGCGATCGAGCCGATTGCAACCAATAGAATTAACCAGGCATACCAGGGCATAACGCTCTCCTTCTTGTGATACCGGTTTGAGCTGCGGTGCGGCTCATTGGTTCAAGTGTAAGCGTCATGCAGAGGCCGCGCGCGATCAATTCGCGTGCGGCCTCATGGTTTTATGGACGGGTAACGTCAGAGGCCGGTCAGCATGGCGTCGGCAGGTGCGTCGGCGCGGGACTTGGCGGTCAGGCTGAAGTAGATGAAAGCGATCGCCATCAGGCCGAGGAAGATCAGGCCGATCAGCATATTGAACCAGGCCATGGCAATCAGGCACACCACCGCCAGGGCCAGTGCAATGCCGGGAACCACCGGGTAGCCCGGCGCACGGAACGAGCGCTCCAGCAACGGCTCGGTCTTGCGCAGCTTGAACAGGCTGAGCATGCTCATGATGTACATCACGATGGCACCGAATACAGCCATGGTAATCATCGCAGCGGTCAGCGTCATGCCGCCCAGGTTGATCAATCCGTCGCTATAGATCGCGGCGATACCGATCAGGCCGCCTGCGATGATTGCCCGGTGCGGCGTCTGGAAGCGCGACAGCTTTGCCAGCGAAGCTGGAAGATACCCGGCGCGGGCGAGGGCGAAGAACTGACGCGAATAGCCCAGGATGATCCCGTGAAAGCTGGCTACCAGACCGAACAGGCCGATCCACACCAGCATGTGCAGCCAGCCGGAACTGTCGCCGACCACGGCTTTCATCGCCTGTGGCAGTGGGTCATTGATGTTGGACAGAGTGCGCCAGTCGCCCACGCCACCGGCAAACAGCATCACGCCCAGCGCCAGCGTCACCAGCGTCAGGATGCCGCTGATGTAGGCCTTTGGAATGGTGCGCTTCGGGTCTTTCGCTTCCTCGGCCGCCATGGCCGCGCCTTCGATGGCCAGGAAAAACCAGATGGCGAACGGAATCGCTGCGAACATCCCCGCGATGGCCTCGGGGCCGAATGTCTGTGAGCCTGCCCAGCCGTTCAGGGCGAAATTGCTGAAGCTGAAGGCGGGTGCGACCACGCCCATGAACACCAGCAGCTCGGCCACCGCCAGAATGCACACCACCAGCTCAAAGGTCGCCGCCAGCTTCACGCCCATGATGTTGAGGGCCATGAATACGATGTAGGCACCGACTGCGGCATGCTTGGGGTCAAGCCCGGGATATTGCACATTGAGGTACGCACCGATTGCCAGAGCAATGGCCGGTGGCGCGAACACGAACTCGATCAGCGTCGCCATGCCGGCGATCAGGCCGCCTTTCTCACCGAAGGCGCGACGGCTATAGGCAAATGGGCCACCCGCGTGGGGAATGGCAGTGGTCAGCTCGGTGAAACTGAAGATGAAGCAGGTGTACATGGTGGCGACCATCAGCGCTGTTACCAGAAACCCCAGCGTGCCTGCCACACCCCACCCGTAGCTCCAGCCGAAGTATTCGCCGGAAATCACCAGTCCGACAGCGATCCCCCATAGATGCAGCGTGCCTAGCGTTGGCTTGAGTTGAGTACTCATCGTTATCTCCCTGAGGTTCGAAGTGCGTCGAAACATTTTGTTGCAGGGGCTTGCAGAGGCCGTGCCAGTGCACGACGAACCGTCGTATTGCTTCAAAAGAGGTCGTTTGTAGAACGGATCGCTGAATCGGTTCAGGCTGGTGTGCGGCTTTGGTGCGTGGCGGTCTTGGGATGTTCGCTGCAAGTGCAGGCCAGCATGGGGCCTTGAGGCGATCAGGCTGACGTCTGTCACAGACAGGGCACGCTTGGTAAATACCGATCTACGGGTCCCGTCTGTCCGCAGCTTCGGCTACAATGCGCGCCGATTTCGACTTACCTGAGAACCCGCCCATGTCCGCCTGCCAGACTCCCGTCATCGTCGCCCTGGATTTCCCGACCCGAGAAGCCGCCCTGCGCCTGGCTGATCAGCTCGACCCCAAGCTGTGCCGGGTCAAGGTCGGCAAGGAACTGTTCACCAGCTGTGCGTCGGACATCGTCGAAACCCTGCGTGACAAGGGTTTCGAAGTGTTCCTCGACCTCAAATTCCATGACATTCCCAACACCACCGCGATGGCTGTCAAAGCCGCGGCCGAGATGGGCGTTTGGATGGTCAACGTCCACTGTTCCGGAGGCCTGCGCATGATGGCGGCCTGTCGCGAGGTGCTTGATCAGCGCAGCGGTCCGCAGCCGCTGTTGATCGGCGTTACGGTGTTGACCAGCATGGAGCGCGACGACCTGGCCGGTATCGGGCTGGATATCGATCCACAGGTGCAGGTGCTGCGTCTGGCGGCGCTGGCGGAAAAGGCGGGTATGGACGGTCTGGTGTGTTCGGCGCTTGAAGCGCAGGCGCTGAAAGCAGCTCACCCGTCATTGCAACTGGTGACCCCTGGTATCCGTCCGGCAGGCAGCGCGCTGGACGATCAACGCCGCATCCTGACCCCGCGTCAGGCACTGGACGCCGGTTCCGACTACCTAGTGATCGGCCGCCCGATCAGCCAGGCAGCCGATCCGGCCAAGGCACTGGCGGCGGTGGTTGCCGAGCTGGCGTAAACACTGAATGCCTACCCTGTGATCGTTCCCACTCCTGCGTGGGAATGCCGCCCAGGACGCTCCGCGTCCGCTCTCGAATGTGACGTAGAGGGTCACGGGATGCATGCCAACGCAGAGCGCTGGCACGATCATCCAGCTTCAGTAATTTCAATCCACCTTCAGTATCAACTTGCCGAAGTTCTCGCCACTGAACAGCTTGAGCAGGGTCTCAGGGAAGGTTTCGAGACCTTCCTCGATGTGCTCCTTGCTCTTGATCTTGCCTTCCTTGACCCAGCCTGCCAGTTCCTTGCCCGCTTCACCGAAACGAGCCGCGTGGTCGAGCACTACAAAGCCTTCCATACGGGCACGGTTGACCAGCAACGACAGATAGTTGGCCGGGCCTTTGACGGCCGTGGTGCTGTTGTACTGACTGATTGCGCCGCAGATCACAACGCGCGCGCCAACGGCGAGCTGGCTCAGCACTGCATCCAGAATGTCGCCGCCCACGTTATCGAAGTACACATTCACGCCGTCCGGGCACTCACGCTTCAGCGCCTTGTGAATGTCGCTCTCGGCCTTGTAGTCGATGGCGGCATCGAACCCCAGTTCCTCGGTCAGCAGGCCGCATTTCTCCTTGCCACCGGCGATCCCGACGACGCGGCAACCCTTGAGCTTGGCGATCTGTCCGGCAATGCTGCCCACGGCCCCGGCTGCACCTGAAATCACGACGGTGTCGCCGCTCTTCGGCAGACCGACGTCCAGCAGCGCAAAGTAGGCAGTCATGCCGGTCATGCCCAGCGCCGAAAGATAAAGCGGCAGTGGTGCGAGGTTGGTGTCGACCTTGTAGAACCCCTTGGGCTCGCCGACGAAGTAATCCTGAACGCCGATGGCGCCTTGCACATGATCACCCTTGGCGAATTTCGGGTTCTTCGACTCGATGACTTCGCCCACGCCCAGTGCGCGCATCACTTCGCCAAGTTGTACAGGCGGGATGTAGGACTTGCCCTCGTTCATCCAGCCGCGCATGGCAGGGTCCAGCGACAGATATTTGTTTCTCAGCAGAATCTGGCCGTCCGCCAATGCAGGGACAGGCACTTCCTGATAAGTGAAATCATCACGGCGCACGGCACCGGAAGGGCGTTTGGCGAGCAGAAACTGGCGATTGGAAAGATCAGTCATGGCAGGGCCTCCTAATAGAGTCAAAAAGGGATTCAAGCCCCAGACGGTAGCTGAGGCAAGCGGCGGTCGTTGAGCGAATGCCGCCTGATCCATATGGTTGATAGGAGTCCCTGTGGGCGGCTGCGTTCAAATTGATGCACATGGCTGTCGCAGAGTGCGAGGCTGCGCCTTGAGTCGGTCAGGCGAGTGCTCTACATTGGCCGTTCATTGAAGTACGGATCACTGGCATGTCCTCGGTAAACTCAAACACCCTTCACCCCACGGTTCTGCGTGCAGGCGACGCCGTCGCACTGGTGTCTCCGGCCGGACCCGTGGACGCGCGCAAGATCGAATCGGCGGTCGAGGTTCTCAAGAGTTGGGGGCTGCGCCCGCGTGTCTATCCTCATGCCCTGGGCAAATACTCGTTCTATTCAGGCACTGACGAAGAACGTCTTGCCGATCTCAACGCCGCTCTGGCCGACCCTGAAATCAGAGCCGTGATCTGCAACCGTGGTGGCTACGGCATGCAGCGGATCGTCCGACAGGTGGGCATGGACGCCGTTCGCCGCGATCCGAAACTGGTCACCGGTTTCTCCGACATCACCGCCTTGCACGGCGCGCTCTGGAACCACGCGCGTCTGGCGAGCATTCACGGTCCGGTCGCGACCCAGCTGGAGCGCGGCGGGCTATTTGCCAGCGGTATGCGCAACGTATTGATGAGCACCGAGCCGGTTCTGCTCAAGTCTGACCCCGCAGCGCCAAACGCCAGTGTACGTACCGGCGGAACGGCGCAGGGTGTGCTGCTGGGCGGCAACCTTTGCATGTTGAGCACCTCGGTCGGTACGCCGTTCATGCCTGAGCTGACTGGCGCGATTCTGTTGCTTGAAGAAGTGAACGAGCCCGCGTATCGGGTCGATCGGATGCTCACGCATCTTGGCAACTGCGGCATTCTTGAGCGTCTGGCAGGTATCGCGCTGGGTGAGTTCAGTCCTGCCCCCAACACCGGTGGCACGATCAGTCCGGCCCATGTATTGGCAGAGCGCCTGAACAGTCTGGGTATCCCTGTGCTGGGCGGACTGCCCGTAGGGCACGGCGATGCCAATCAGGCCGTACCGCTGGGAACACAGGCCGTGCTGGACGCAGATGCAGGTACGTTGCTGGTCGCGGCAGCTGCTCGTGAGTAAACCCGCTTCAAGCTGCCCGGCGCGGATTTAGAATCAGCAGCGTCAACACACCCGCCACAATGCCCCAGAACGCTGAACCGATGGAAAACAGCGTGAGCCCGGATGCGGTCACCATGAAGGTGATCAACGCCGGTTCGCGTTCGCCGGGCTCGGCCATGGCGACGGTCAGGCCGTTGATGATCGAGCCAAACAGCGCCAGCGCCGCAATCGACAGCACCAGTTCCTTGGGAAAGGCGCTGAAGAGCGCGGCCAGCGTCGCGCCGAACACACCCGCCACTGCGTAGAAAATGCCGCACCAGATCGCTGCCGTATAACGCTTGTCCCGATCTTCGTGGGCATGCGGACCGGTGCAGATCGCTGCGCTGATGGCCGCCAGATTGACGCCATGGGCGCCGAAGGGCGCGGTCAGCAGCGAAGCAATACCGGTCACGGAGATCAACGGCGAGGCGGGCGTCTGATAGCCGTCGGCTCGCAGCACTGCAATCCCCGGCATGTTCTGTGACGTCATGGCCACCACGAACAACGGAATACCGATGCTGATGGTCGCCGCCAGTGAAAACTCAGGCGTCGTCCAGACGGGCAGAGCCACTTCCATCGCCAGACCATCGAAATTGAGCAGTCCCAGCAGCGCTGACAGCACCACCCCGACCAACAGTGCCGCCAGCACCGAATAGCGCGGCGATATACGCTTGATCACCAGATAGGTCAAAAACATACCTAATACCAGGCCGGTACGATGTTGCACCGCGATGAAAATCTCGCTGCCGATCCTGAACAGTATGCCCGCCAACAGGGCTGCAGCAAGCGAGGCGGGCAGACGTTTGACCATGCGTTCGAAGCTGCCGGTCAGGCCGCACAGCGTGACCATAACCGCGCACGTGATGAACGCGCCGATCGCTTGCGGATACGTCACCCCGCCCAGACTGGTGATCAACAGCGCGGCCCCGGGCGTTGACCAGGCCACGGTGATTGGCGCGCGATAACGCAGTGACAGACCGATGCTGCATACCGCCATGCCCATGAACAAGGCCCACAGCCATGAGGAAATCTGCACGCTGGTCAGCCCCGCTGCCTGGCCTGCCTGAAACATCAGCACCAGCGAACTGGTGCAGCCGGTCATCATGGCGATGAAGCCCGCCACAACAGAGGAGGGCGATGAGTCTGCCAAAGGGCGCAAAGGCAGCTTCAGGTGAGAATTCATGCAGGGTCTTCCTTGAACGGCAGGCAGCAAAAAAGCGCACAGCCTATACGGATCGCCTGGCCGGCGTGCGATACAGCGGCATGAGCAATTGCCGGAACAGTTATTTTCGGTGAGCAGGTAACCTGATCAGTCGGCGTCCGAATCGGCGGGCCGAGCGCTGGACTGCAGCGTCTGGCCAAGCGCTTCGTTGACGACCATCCAGCCATCCACCGCTGCCTGCCCCGCGTCGGCGAATACGCGTTGCAGCAGTTTGACCTGCTCGCGACGCAGCGCCTGTTCAAACCTGACGCCTTCTTCAGTCAGCCCGAGCAGCCGCTTGCGCTTATCGGTGTCGGGCGCCTCGCTATGCACCAGATTCATGGCGATCAGTTGCCGCAGCGGGGCGTTGAGGGCCTGTTTGCTGACGCCGAGGACTGTCAGCAGCTCCTTGACGCTGAGGTCGGGATAGCGCGCGATGAAAAACACGATGCGCTGATGGACGCGACTGAAGCCGCGCTTGTCCAGCATTTCGTCGGCCTTGGCAGTGAAAGCCTGGTAGCCGAAGAAAAAGGCTTCCATGGCACGCTGCTGATTGGCAGGATTTTTAAGGTCAAGCATATTGACGTATCCGGGTGGCGCGGCGTAATTTGAGTCAACAAGTTTGACTCATTTGCATTGGGCTCTGCCAGGGATATTGTCATGCCATTCTCCGAACGCGTTTCCCGTCTCAAAAGTTCTCTGATCCGCGAGATTCTTGCCGCTGCCCAGCGTCCGGAAGTCATGTCCTTTGCCGGTGGTCTGCCTGCCGAGTCCATGCTGCCCAAGGTCGAGTGGGCCGAAATGCCTGTCGCGCTGGGCCAATACGGCATGAGTGAGGGTGAGCCGGCGCTGCGTGAGGCGCTGGCTGCCGAAGCCAGAGCGTTGGGTATCCAGTGTGAGGCCAGTCAGGTGCTGGTGGTCAGCGGTTCGCAACAGACGCTGGACCTTGCTGCCAAGCTGTACATAGACAAGGGCACGGAAATCCTGCTGGAAGCGCCGACCTATCTGGCTGCGCTGCAGATCTTTCAGCTGTTTGGCGCGAATTGCCTCACGGTGCCTTTGCAGGCCTATGGCCCTGACCTCGCTGCCATGCGCCAGCGTCTGGAACAGCACACACCTGCCTTCGCCTACCTGATCCCGACCTTTCAGAACCCCTCCGCTGTGCGCTACAGCGAAGCCAGCCGCGAAGCGGTAGCGGCAATGCTCGACGAGTTCGGCGTGACCCTGATCGAGGACGAACCCTACCGCGAGCTGAGTTTCGACGGCGGCAGCGCCAGGCCCATCGTCAGCCGTTTGAAGACGTCCAGCTGGATCTACACCGGAACGGTCTCCAAGACCCTGCTGCCCGGTCTGCGCGTGGGGTATCTGATCGCCAGTCCCGATCTGTTCCCGCACTTGCTGCGCCTCAAGCAGTCGGCCGATTTGCACACCAATCGCCTCGGACAGTGGCAGGCCTTGCAGTGGATCGGCACTGAACACTATCGTGATCACCTGACGACGTTGCGCGAGTTCTATCGCAGGCGACGGGACGCGTTCGAGCGGGCGATGCAGGATCATTTCAGCGATCTGGCCGAGTGGAACAGCCCGCAAGGTGGCCTGTTCTTCTGGCTGACCCTGCGTCAGCCGCTGGATACGCGCACGCTGCTGGACGCAGCGCTGGCGCAGGACGTCGCCTTCATGCCCGGCGAACCGTTCTTTGCCGACCCTGACGCCAATCACGGTCATCTGCGACTCAACTTCAGCCACATTGATCCGGCCCGGCTGGATGAAGGTGTGAAACGACTGGCATCTGTCGTGCGCGCAGCACAGAATCTCAAGGCAGCCTGAATCGATTCGATCAGCAGGGACTTCGGTCACAGAAGGGGCAGGGCGATGTACAAGGTTTACGGTGATTACAACTCGGGCAACTGCTACAAGATCAAGCTGATGCTCAACCTGCTGAATATTCAGTACGAGTGGGTGCCGGTCGATATCCTCAACGGCGAAACCCAGACGCCAGCCTTTCTGGAGAAGAATCCCAACGGCAAGATTCCGGTTCTGGAACTGGAAGACGGTACGTGCCTGTGGGAGTCCAACGCGATTCTCAACTTCCTGGCCGACGGCACCGCTTACCTGCCGACCGAGCCTCGCCTGCGCACGCAGGTCCTGCAGTGGCAGTTCTTCGAGCAGTACAGTCACGAGCCGTCGGTGGCGGTTGCGCGCTTCATCCAGTTCTATCTGGGTCTGCCCGCAGAGCGCATGGTCGAGTACCGCGCCATGCAGAAGTCCGGCTACCGCGCGCTGGCGGTAATGGAGCAACAGCTCGATCGCACGCCGTTTCTGGTGGGCGAGCATTTTTCCATTGCCGACATCGCGCTCTATGCTTACACCCATGTGGCGCATCAGGGCGGCTTTGATCTGGCGCCTTATTCCGGCATCCGCAAATGGCTGGATCGGGTCAAAGACCAGCCGGGGTACGTGGGAATGCTGGATTGACTGCAACTGCGGGAGCCGGCCTGTTCACGACAACAGCTACCTGACATACCGAGAAAAGGAGCATTCCATGCGTTTCGCGATAACTGTCCTGGCCGCCCTGATGGCGCTGGGCATTGGCTGTTCGGCTCAGGCGCAGGATTGTGACGCCAGTCAGGCGAGCATGAACCAGTGCGCGGCCAAGGAATTATCAGCACTCGATGCCGACCTGAACACGCAGTACAACGCGCAGATGAACTGGCTGAAAAGTCCGGCAAAAAAACAGGCACTCAAGGACGCTCAGCGCAAATGGCTCGCTCTGCGTGATGCCGACTGCCTGTATCAGGTGGGCAAGCGTGAAGATTCAGGGTCGATCTGGCCATTGCTGCAAACCCGGTGTCTGGCAGAGCAGACCCGAGTACGGGTCAATCAGTTGAAGGCTTACGTTGCCTGTCGGCAGGAAGGTTGCCCGCGCTGAAGGTACGCGGGCTTTTGGCTCAGACTGCGCCAAAACGCTTGTCCAGATAGTCGATGATGACGTTGGACTCATACATCCAGACCGTTTTGTCGCCTTCCTCGATGCGCAGGCAGGGCACCTTGATTTTGCCGCCTTCGTTGAGCAATGTCTGGCGATCCAGCTCGTTGTTCTTCGCATCGCGCAGTGCGACCGGGACGTTCAGACGGCGCAGCGCGCGGCGGGTTTTCACGCAGAAAGGGCAGGCGTGAAACTGATACAGCGTCAGGTCCTGAGCCGATTGATCCACTGCAGCCTGCGCTGCCGGATCACGTTTCTTCTTGCTCGGGCGAGTGAGGAAATCGATGCCGATGACGAGTTGGCCGAGACCGACCCTTAATGCTTTCATGAACACGATCACAACCTCTTGCGATGGGGAGATGGAGCAGCAGCCCCGCCGAAAGGCGTGGCTGCCAGCCGGGGATCACTTGATCAGGCTGAGAAACTCGCTGCGGGTCGCTGCGTTTTCACGGAACTCGCCAAGCATCACCGAGGTGATCATGGCAGAGTTCTGCTTCTCGACGCCGCGCATCATCATGCACATGTGCTGGGCTTCGATGACCACGGCAACACCGAGTGCGCCAGTGACTTGCTGAATGGCCTCGGCGATCTGACGGCTGAGGTTTTCCTGGATCTGCAGGCGGCGAGCATACATGTCGACGATGCGTGCGACTTTCGACAGCCCAAGCACCTTGCCATTCGGGATGTACGCGACGTGAGCCTTGCCAATGAACGGCAGCAGGTGATGCTCGCACAGCGAATACAGCTCTATGTCCTTGACCATGACCATCTCGCTGGCGTCAGAGCTGAACAGCGCTTCGTTGGTCACTTCTTCAAGGGTCTGCGCGTAACCGCGGCACAGGTACTGCATCGCCTTGGCGGCACGTTTCGGTGTGTCGAGCAGGCCTTCGCGGGAGACGTCTTCGCCCAGTTGCCCCAGGATGGCGGTGTAATTCTGTTCCAGTGTCACAGGACTGTGTTTCCGTGTGGGTTCGATAAACGCGAAGGCATGACGCCTTCGCCAAGTCACATATAGTAACTTACGCGCAGGGACAGGTGCACGGCGGGGCTGCAAAACGGCGTTTTGTATCGGTTTGCTTACTCGATGGCAACGCACTGACTACCCATTTTCCCCGGTGGACGCGGTCTGATGGACAGGTTTTCAAATACTGTCCGTTGAAAGAGTGAGTCCGGGATGTTGAGTCGAATGGTAAAAATGGCAGTGTTCGCCATCGTGTTGTCGTCAATGTCGGGCTGCTGGCCGTTCTGGCCCGGTCCTGGCGGGCATGGGGGCGGCGGTCACCATCAGGGGCCTGGCGGTGGTGGAGGTCCGGGTCCGGGTTTTGGTCCTGATGGCGGTCGCTGAGGTCAAGGGGAGCGCGGTTGGCTTCAGACCGCCTTCCGTTTTCATATCACTGTTCAGTTTTACTCCGTTTCTGTTCGGTGAATCTGCCTGCGTGTCCAGACCGGTATTCAGCCAGGATCTGGGTGTTGATGCCCTTTTGCTATTATGCGCAAGAAGTTGCTCACGCTTTCGGCCAAATCCTGCCTTCTAATCGCTGCAGGCTATGTGGTGGGGGAGCTGTAGCTAATTGCGCAACTTCTTGCACACCGGTGCGCAACTTCTTGCGCACTTCTAATCATAATTCCTACGAAGCAATAGCCTAATTCCTATATTTTTATATTAACTAACTGATTTTAAAAGCTTTTAAAAAGTCTGGCACAAAGCTTGATGGCTCTAAGGCGCCACAGGAGCGATCTTGCTCCTCGGGTCCCCTATTTGTTCAGCAAGGAGCACCTCTATGGCTACGCCAGCGTATATGTCCATCACCGGCACCAAACAAGGCCTGATCACTGCCGGTGCCTTCACCGCTG